>NZ_JBAHUQ010000036.1 GCF_036689865.1 Magnetococcus sp. PR-3 | reverse complement strand
TAAAACCATGCCTGCGCCCTGCGATGGATGGGATGCTATGGTTGCTATGCTGGATGGAGAAGCTCCTTACACCCAAGAGCAGGATTTACAAAAACGCTATAAAAAAGCCTATGCGGATATGAAAAAAGGAAATCTGTACGGAACTTTTTATGTAGGCATGGCCAAATATACAGGTAAAGGAACGGCTATACAGAGAGATACGGGCATACAGCTCATAAAACAAGCTGCTAAGGCGGGCAACCCATCTGCTCTTTCCATGATGTTGATTATGAATACGCCCTTTTATAAAGGACAAACCGATTTCAAGCTAAACCCCAAGCGCGTAAAACGTGATTTCTACTGGGGCATGCCATTGGTAGTTCGTGGATTTGGTTTTGCACAGTACACCGTTGGCAATTTTCATTTTGTTGAGTACATGGAGCCTTTAAAAGAGGTGGTCAATCTTTTTTATGACCATAATCCACAAAAAAATATCGAACAGAAGAAAGCGTTTATTTTAAAGTCCGTCACATCTGCTGAGATGTTTCAAGCTTCACATCTCATGTGGCTTGCAGCGAGACAAAACAGTCGTGAGCAACACCGTCATTTTATGATGGAGTACTACGCATTTTTTGACCGGGTTTTTCAACAAGGGCGCGAACTTCTTGGCTTGAACCTTCCCAGCATCAAACAACCCAATGCAGGCACCCCCACCCAACGCTGGCTCTTCAAAGTAAGCAAAGGACGACAGCACCTTTTGCAAGCCTGGGAAGCCAACCCCAATCATCACTTTACGCAGGCCCGTTTTTGGCTTGAACAGGCCGCAAAAGAGCCTTCGGATGCCACTTACCACTGGGCGTCGAACGATCTAAAATGCATCCCCCGGTTTAGAGAGATGCAACAAACGAATAGCGGGTACAAAAAGTGAGGCTACAAACGGTTTAAACAACGGCTGACATGACAAGATTCTTCACCGTTTCAGTAATATTTACCGGCTCTTGAATAGGAACGCGTTATTAGCGCCTCAAAAGGAGAAACTATCCATCCCAAACAAAATATGATCTTTTTTATTGTTGTCCTTTAGAAGATAAACAGTTAACCAAAAAACAACACAAAGATCTAATGCATATATTTTTGTAGGGATACCTACAACCAACAAACCAAATACACTCACGTTTCCATATAAACGTATACAAGAATATGAATTTCATGCTTATAACTTGAACTTTTCTACAACTTTTATTTTATTCAGGAATCGCACAAAGCAGGATACTAATTTAGGTCAGCACGCTGCTTTGCGAGATTCGCCCACCCGCGCGGCAACGCGGATGACTTCACCAGATTGAGCCTGAGCGTAATCAGGACCGCCCAGAAGGGCAAGGAAAAAGTCGTGGCGATCTCATTGGACTCTTGATCTACCAGACACATGGCGTAAATGAAATGAGAAAGCGCAGTAAACAGGATGAGTTCATCGTCTACCCCAAAGAGGATTTTCCCAATCCCCCCGATGCGGCCACGCTGATGTATGGCACTAAGGAAGAGATTGATCGGGCTTGGCATGATCTCAATCCCGGTGCCATCAAACGCAATAGACCGCTTCAAACCTTGCAAGAAAGACCAAGTACTACAGGGAAAAGGTTAGGCCAGCGCAATAAGCTTGCACAGCGTGAAGGCCAAACGACAAAGGTTCACCCCAGTGGCGTGGACCGGCCTCCTGTCCGTGGACGAGCCATATCCGGTATGGGAGGGCATATCTCAGAGAACGTGATTCAGCAAAAGCGTCGGACTGGTCACCAAGGTAAGCGAAGGCAACCTTCTGCTCATACAGCACAACAGGTGAAAAAGACGGGGGGGCATCCACCAGGAATGTTCCCGGGTCTGTTTGGGCTTCAACACATACGGCCACGTTCATACACAGAACGGGAAAACCTCCAGCACGATCAAGCCTATCGCGCAGCACATAAAGGATGTCCAAATTCACCGCCTAGAAATAATCCAAATTACAAGCAGTACCATGGCAACGCCGACTGGTTTCATGGTGGGCTGAAGGTTTTCACGAACAAGGTTTCACACCTTCACCATGCAGACCCACAGCGGAATGCTTTTATGACCAGCAAGGCAGGCTGATTGATGACACTCATCAATATCCGTCTACTGGAGGCACACCCAATCAATACCCGAGTAGTGACTGGTGGCGGCATGGTATAAATGACCGAGAGGGTGTCGTCGAAGAAGGTTGGGATGCCTTTTGGCAATCCAGGCAAAAAAAGGGGGATAACTGGTGGAAATAATCCTCTAATCCCTTTTCAACATAACTTAAGATCCTCCGGGCCCCGCCCCCGAAGGATCTCCCTTCAATTATATTCTAAGCAGCGTTAAACAATGGAAATATCCTCCAGATACAGAAAAATTGGGCTTGGTTTCTTAATCGCCGTGGCCGCTCATATTTTATATTTTTTCACAATGTTCTTCTTGATGCTGATAACCGATAGAAATCTTCCAGGCTTTATTGGCTTCCCTGTCACGTTTCTTTTTGGAGTTGTCCAACTGATCTATATAATTCCGATACATAAAGCCATTGAAACAAAAAATAAAAACTATCTTCCAGGTCTATGGCTGGGGGCTGCACTGTTTTTTATTTTGAATGTTGTTTTCATCGTTCTGATTGTTAGGTCTGGAGCATAACTTTGAAAAAATCATTTAAATCAGGCGTAGGTTTACTCCATTTCCTGGGAAATTGCTTGTTTCAACCATGAATTCAAGAAGTTGCCTGATACGAGAGAATCTAGCACTTCGACACCAGTTGGGTCTACTACATAGACAAAGCAGATCCAGACCATACCTTTCGAGATGGGACCGAATGTTCTGGGTGTGGCTATCCCGATCCTGGGCAGGCTGGCGTGATGTGTTGGTTATCGTCAAACCGGAAACCGTGCTGAAATGGCATCGACAAGGATTCAAATTCTACTGGCACTCCAAAACCCACCATCAATCTGCTGGTCGTCCTCCGGTTCCCATGGAGGTACGACAATTGATCAAACGACTCAGGGAGGAGAATCCTCTCTGTGAGGTGGGTACACTTTTCTGGACCCCCATTCTGAGGGAGAATAGGACTCCCGCATAGAGGAGGTGTCTTGATGAGCAAACGACAGTTGAAACGTTATACCCAAGAGTTCAAGGATCGAGCAGTTGAGCTGATGAACAGTACGGATCAATCCGTGCCTGAGATTGCTGAGCAATTGTATGTCAATCCAAAGAATCTTTACAACTGGCGAGCACAAGCGCAGGCCAATAAAGCAGGTGGAAAGTCACCTGAGATGGTTGCGCTCCAGGATGAGAACAAGCAACTGCGTAAAGAGTTAGCGCGGTTACAAGAAGAGCAAATCATCTTAAAAAAAGCCGCCGCGTACTTTGCCAAGGACATCCAGTAAAGTACGCCTTTATCCAACAGCAAAGGCGTTACCATTCAGTTGAACATCTTTGCTGCGCATTGGGTGTCTCCAAGAGTGGGTACTACGACTGGCTCAACCGGCGGGAATCGGCCAGGGCAGAAGAAAACAGGCTTTTAGGGGAATGATCGTTGAGATCTTTCATGGAAGCCGAGCAACCTACGGCTCCAGGCGTATACACCGCTGTTTGGTTGAGCATGGTGTTCGCGTCAGTAGGAGGCGAGTTGCCAGGATCAAACGCAAACTTGGTCTGGAGTGTAAAGCGCAGCGTCGCTTCAGGGTCATTACCACANTAGCGCCAAACCACTTGAACCGTGAGTTTACCGCTGAGCGGCCAGATCAGGCATATGTGGGCGATATCACCTACGTTGCGACCAAAGAAGGCTGGCTCTATCTGGCTGTTTGGATAGACCTTTTCTCACGTAGCGTTGTGGGCTGGTCCATGGCCGACCACATGAAGGCATCATTGGTAACGGACGCCCTAAGAATGGCCTGCTTCAAGCGTAGGCCGCCAGTAGGCTTAATGGTCCATAGCGATAGAGGAAGCCAGTACACATCTAATCTTTTCACTGGCCTGCTCAAAGAGAAGGGATATCTCCAAAGCATGAGCCGTCTTGGAGACTGCTGGAATAACGCACCAGCGGAGAGCTTTTTTGGCACATTGAAAACTGAGTTGATCGGAGGTTTTGTTTTCAACTCTCGTGAAGAGGCTAAGCAGGCCATCTTTGAGTACATCGAGGTCTTTTATAACCGCCAGAGAAAGCATTCAACCATCGGCTATATGACCCCTGAACAGTGCGATCTGGCATTCACAGTTTCTGCGTAAAAAACCGTCCAGAAAAGTGTTGCCCCATCACTGGGGGGCACCACGCATCCATGGCGAACCACTGAAACTGGGCTATAACTATGCTCAATCCCCGGCCGCCCCATGGAGAGAGAAATGATTTATTGGAAAAAAATAGTAGTATTATTAAAATTAACCACGGCCTCTATTCTTATTATTTTGTTTATTCTTTCCTCTGTATTTATCCTGCAAATCTGTTTCCATGATGAGTTTAGCTGGTACAGTGCACGCACCTGTCTGGCTATAGATTCCTGTTTGGATTCTGGCGGCATGTGGGTCAAAAAATATGAACGGTGCTGTTTTGCCCCCTACTCAGGGACAGAAAGGGAGTGCCTGGAACTCATTGACCAAGATCCTGCCGCATTCCCCGATAATATTGAAATTCAAATTGAAGAAGAACGGGCTCGCTTCAATATGCCTCGAAAATCACCGGCCCTGGTAACGCCGTCCCCGTGAATAGATTTATCCAGATGATTTACACATAGCTTACCAGCCTTTTCAAATCGCGTACGACTATCCAAGCCAAGAACATAGCGCTTCGGCATTAACAGAATATTTTACATCAACAAAAGAAATCCAGACCATGGCCACAGCACGATCCTGCCTATCGAGCAGCCGAGGGTCCACTCAAGGGAAAAGCTGGCTTAAAGCCATATTCTAGAAATCCATATGGATTCCACTGTGGGTATGAAGATTTCCACGAACAGGGTTTTACGCCGACACCGGATACACCGACAGCAGAGCGCTTCTACAATGAAAGCGGAAAGCTTGTCGATCAAAGCCATCGCTATGCGAGGTGCCGAGGAACACCCAACCAATACCCAAGTACTGACTGGTAGCGGCATGCTGTCATTGACGGGGGGGTGTTGTTGAACACGGATGGCCTGCCTTTAAAGAGTCAAAAAACATCACAAAGACCATGGCTTGCCATCAAAACCCTGGGATTTTCTACTGCAGAATGATTAAAACAGTGTGGGGGGAGCCCCCCACTCTCTAATACAGAGAATATTTAACATGAGCCTTTTTCAAAAGGATTCCGTACTCATTACATTTTTTTTATTAATATGCATCCATGGGTATTCCCCTCATTTTTAGGGGCATTCAAAAGTAGAATTAAGCAGCCATAGCCAGTTTTTGCTTAGGCGTTATGCCACCGATGGCCATATTCGGTCGTTTATGATTGTAGCTCCATAACCATGAAGTCGCCATCTTTTGGACTTTATTGATTGACGTGAACAGGTGCTGACTGAGCCAATCGTAGCGAACTGTCCGGTTATACCGAGTCAATGGGATCAACAAGAAATACTGATATGAAAGGGTGGGAGGGGTCACGCCCCTCCCACCCTTTCATAAACATCTGCATAAGATGGATAAAGCCATGATTAAACCACTAAAGATCATCATCATCACTCTGTTATCTCTATTTAGTTTTTCATGATTATGGGGTTTATAATGAATATCTCATTCTGCCAAGATCCAAAATTCCAAGCAAACAGCTTATCAAAATGGATGCTTTGATGTTGGTGGAATCTGGGTCCCAAAGTATCAACGGTGCTGCTTTGGTCCATACAATGGTGAAGAGACCAAGGCTTGCCTACACCTTATTGATACAAATCCTGACACTTTTCCAGGAGACATAGAAGAACAAATTGAAGACGACCGGCAACGCTTCAATATGCCAAGAAATCCTGCAACCTTGAAAATGCCGTCTCCATGAATACATTTATCCAGATGGTTTACACATTGCTATCAGCCTGTTCAAATCGCATACGACTATCCAATTAGCAGGGAAAGTTCTTTCCAGCACGCTACGCCCGCACCTAATAGAGAAGAAGGACCATTGTTAACTGGGCTATCACAACAACCTGGAAAAGTTGTGCCTCAACCCAAGCCTAGATCACAAAACAGTGGGCAGAGATGGTCTGGTTTCAGCAAGGCCACACCACCACCACGAAAGATGTTTCCCAACAATTTTGTTGATCTAACGAGGCAAAAACGGAGGGACTATGGATGATCAAAAACCTGCACAACCGCCTATTTCTGTTGGATAACACTCCGATAAAGAGAGAACCCTATTCACAAAAAGTGGCCCTTTACCCATGCATACAGGGCAAAGAGCCGCGCGCAAAGAGCCTGACCTGCATGGCTCATCTTCACGATATGAAGGTCAAACCCCTAAGACCCTCCGCCAAGGGAATCATGCATCCGCTACACGTGGAAGATCCTCTCCGAGCAGAGCCATGAGTGGACATATCGTCACTGGCAGCAGTACGGTCATAAAAATATAGTCTATTTTGATGAAAGCGGATTTGAAGAAGAGGTGATTCACCATCATGCGTGGGCACCAAAGGGTGAAAAGATCTATGGTGACTTTACGGGGAGTAAGCGTAAACGAACCAACTTGATCATGGCCCAACGCGGTAATGTGTGGTTAACACCCATGATCTTTGAGGGTTCGTGTCATGCTCCGTTGGTTGAGGCATGGATTGAAAAGATGCTATTGTCTTAATTAAAGGAGCCCGGTGTTATTGTTAGGGATAATGCCAGTTTCCACAATAAATGGAAGATTGCTGAAATACTTGCTAGAGATGGTCATGTACTTCTTCCGCTTCCCCCGTACAGCCCAGAACTCAACCCTATTGAGCAATCATTCGCGGTCTTGAAAAAACGTAGAAAGTTTACTGTGCCACTGCCAACGTTAGAAACATTAATGATGTCTAACTATGGTTTGCGGTGACTATACTATCTACTGTTTCTGGAAAACCACCACCTTTTGAATACAAAAATGAGAGCTTAGTTTACCGAACCAGGTGGCTTTCAAGTATTTTACATTGGTCTCTAAATAGCCCTGTATTATGTTTTTTTAAGATTTCTTTTTAATAAGTGCTGCGTTTTTGATAAGCCGAACATCTAAGGCTTCATCCCGCCCCCGTATGGCTAATGAGCTATGGGGAAATGCAGCGACACATAGCCCCACTTCCTGGACAACATCTTGGGAGATAATTAATTGCACATCATGGGGTTTGGTTAGCCCTTCCAAACGGCTTGCCGTATTCACAGTATCTCCAATAGCTGTAAACTTGCGCGCAGACCCATACCCCATCTCGCCAACAATGACCGGGCCAACATGAATACCGATCCCCATTTTCAAAGGCTCATCCAGCTCCTCAACCAAATTTGTATTTAATTGCTCCAGCGCCGCACCCATGGCAACCGCCGCACTTAACGCCTGCTGACAGCCCTTTTTACAGTCACCATCCAGCCCAAATAGCGCCATAATACCATCACCAATAAACTTATCCAGATACCCACCCTGCCCCTCGATGGCACGACCCATTTGGTCAAAATAGCGGTTCAGCACAAACACCACATCAAAGGGAAGACGCTTTTCCGAAAAACGGGTAAAACCACGTAAGTCTGCAAACAGTACAGCAACAACCTGCTCTCTACCCTGGTCCTGATCCATCTTGGCCAAAACCTTATCGGCCCCCACATCGGCAGGCAACAAAGACCACAGCTTTAGTTCAGAATCCGGACGTAACTGACAGGCAAGACGCACATCCGGCGGGGCATGGATACGGGTTAAGACCTGCTGCTCGGATTGATCGGCCTTAGGTATGGGGGTTTCAGCTTCAATACGTACACGGCAAGTCGAGCACCGACCACGCCCACCACAGAGGCTAGGATGTTTAATCCGTGCCCCTCGCAGGGCATCCAGCAACGTCTCTCCCGCATGCAGGCTCACCACTTTATGATCATTATAACGAACTCTAATACCACGTAATTGACGTAGGCGTTTTAGGGCAACGGCACTTATAGGAACCAGCAATGCCAAAAAAACCATCAAAGCACTTAACCATTGAATGGCATCAATCTGTTCAATAAAACCTGAGAGCATGGAGACATCAAAGCCTGCATCTGAGAGGACCGAGTTGGCCCACTCAGGCCTGGTCTCCATGTGCCGGCGAACCTGCTGCCCACTACTGATATGACCAGCCAAGGCCAATAATGGAAAACACCATAGCGTGATAAAAAAAGAACCACGCCAGGCATTAAAATACGGTTTTAACCGCAACCAAGACCACAGACCAATCCCCCCATGCAACCAGAGCACGATAAACAACAAAATCTGCATCCAGCCTTTTTCAGGAAAAGCGACCCATAATGAGAGTTGAACCAAAGGATAACTGACTTCAACACCATGAAGATGGGTCAAGGCCAAAGCTTGAAGCAGGTGGGGAAGAAGAAGAAAAGGAAGGCATAAACCGAACAAGGTTTGAGCCCATTGCCAGAGCGGTAAAGAGAGATTCTTGCGCTGTACCAAGGCATAAAGAGAAGCAAGGGGATGAACGATAAATGCGGTAAGCAATAACCCGAGAAGAGGCCATTGATTCCAAGGTTTACTGAGAAAAGCGACTGAACTCTGCTGCCACTCCAGCGAGACAACCCCTAAAAGATGATTACTGAAGTGACAGATCACAAAGACGATAAGAACCAGACCACTATACAGACGTACTTTTGCAATCATACCATACCCTTAACTGCAGATAGCTTTGATGACCCTGTCGATATTTTCTAAAGGCTGCTCAGGACCTGAGGGGAGCGTTATAAAGTGGCCTTCGTAAGCTTGAGCATTCGGAAAACACTCTGGATTATCCAACTGCTGAGCAATATGCGGAATACGATGCAACCCCGTGCTACGCGCCGCAACCTCAATCCCCTGCCCTGCCAATCTTGATATCAGCTCATCACGCTTTTCACACCACCACTCAGCACGAAGGGGGTGCTCACCCGCATCAGGATTGGCCGAAATGGGCTTTAACCCCGTTACCCCTACCAACCCTTTTTCATAGGCCCTTTGTATCGCCAGATGATGTTTAACTCTGGACGGTAATACCGGCAATTGGACCAATCCAATGGCAGCAAGCAGATCATTAAATTTAAAATTCCCCCCCAGCCGTTCCATCTTCTCGCCCAACACCCCTCCTGTCTGACCTTGATTACGGATGGATTCAATACATGCAGCATCTTCATCATTTTGACAAACCAGCAAACCACCTTGCCCTGTCGTTAGCATTTTTGCCAGCCCCAGACTAAACGCCCCAAAACGCCCAAAGCTACCCAAGCTCTGGCCCTTATGCTGGCCCAGAATGGCTTGGCACGCGTCCTCCACCACACCGACATCATAGGCGCGGGCTATGAACATTAATGGCTCCATATCCGTCGCTATACCATTTAGATGCACAGGAAGAATCGCTTTGGTACGGGGTGTAATAGCCTCTTCCAATTTTTGTATATTCATCACAGGGCGGTCAGGTTCGACATCGACCAAGACCACGCGTGCCCCAAGCATCCGTGGTGCGTTGGCTGTCGCCACCCAGCTCATAGCAGGAACAATCACTTCATCCCCACACCCCACCCCCATTTGGATCAGTGCCATCATTAAAGCATTGGTACCACTTGTGGTACAAAACACATGCTTAACGCCCAATAGATCCGCCAATTGCTGTTCAAAAGAGCGGGTCAATTGACCTTGACTGATTTGACGGTTCTCCACCGCTTGAGCCACAGCCTGTGCAGCATGGGAACCAATATCAATATTCCAAACAGAGATCGGGCGTTGCGACATGGTATATCCTAAATAGCCACTTCTTTGGTCCGTTGTTGTCTATTGAGCTGCTTTAAACGTTTTTTAAATCTCTTTACCATGGGGTTTTTCTCGGAATAAAGCTTACGGGCCATGGCCAAACCTTTGAGTAAATGTGGACGCATAGCCTCATGCTGCCCCATGGCCAACCCAGCATCAATTAAACGGCTCGTAGCAGAGAGTGTTTCAATATGCTCATAACCGTAAAGCTCTACCCGAATATCATGCGCCTCTTTATAACGTGCTAGCGCCTTGGAAACATGCCCTTGCCCCATGGAGGAGTCCCCCAAGGTCATCAAGAGTTTACCCCGGATAAAATGAACTTTCCCAGATCTCTTTTCCACCTGAATCAACACTTTGCTTAACAGCTTTTCCGATTTTTTAAACTGTTTTGTTTGGTTTAAATGGCTGCCATGTCGATCAATAGCTTGGGTCACATTAGGATGATCAAGTCCAATTTTGGCCACCATGGTTTCTATGGCCTCTCCGCTTATTTGTGCGGCCTTAATATAGTCTTTTTTCACCACATACAGTTCAGCAACACGGGTTTTGGCCATCGCCATGGCCAAGGGGCGGTCGGCATACCACTTTTTACTGATATAGAGGTAATTTCTTAAAAGGGCCTCACCCTGAATATCTTTATCTAATAAAAATTTAATATTGGCCAAACGGGGCAAAATTCTAAACACCTCCTGCGACATGGGTCCAAAAACCTTGACTGCATCTTTAAAAGCTTGGCTAAAATGCTTATCCGCTTGAGTAATTTGGCCTTTTTTGTAGGCATGGTTACCCAACATCATGGCATCGCGCATGGTGGTTACATTCGCGGCATGCAGTGCAGGGGATAAGAGCAACAGGAGTAAAAACAAAAATAGACGCACCAACATCCCCCCAAAAATGAGTACAATAAAAACTACCTTACTCTGTTTTGACCATATCCACCCTGTTTCTATTGCAAAAAAAACGGCCCACAAGGGGCCGTTTTTTTTTTAAAGATCACTTCTAATGGAAGATTAATCTTCCAAAATGGATTCCCCACCGCGTAAGAAAGCGTCCACGCTACGGGCCGCTTTACGGCCACCGGAAATACATCTGAGCACTAAGGATTGACCCGTTGCCATGTCACCAGCGGCAAAAACACCCGCCTCACTGGTCTGGAAATCTTCTCCAACTTTGACATTACCACGTGCATCCAGATCCACACCCAAGGCATCCACCAAGCCTGACTTTACCGGGCCAAGAAAACCCATGGCCAGCAAGACCAAGTCAGCTTCCAGTACAAATTCGCTGCCAGGGATCTCTTCCATCTGTGGGCGGCTGCCATCTTCCTGCTCAATCCAGCGCAGTTTGACGCAGTGCAAACGCTTAAGGTTACCCTCAGCATCCCCCTCAAACTTCTTGGTAAGGATCGACCACATGCGGTCACACCCCTCTTCATGAGAGGTTGAGGTACGCAGCATATGTGGCCAATTGGGCCAAGGCGTCTCATCCGCACGGTCACGAGGCGGCTTAGGGAGTAACTCCAACTGTGTCACACTTACCGCACCGTGGCGGTTTGAGGTACCCACACAGTCAGAACCGGTATCACCACCACCAATCACCACCACGCGTTTACCCGCGGCATGGATGACAGAATCGGCCTCAATGGAACGACCCGCAACACGACGGTTTTGCTGAGCCAAGAAATCCATCGCAAAATGGATCCCGTTAAGCTCCCGCCCTTCAATGGGAAGATTACGAGGTTGTTCAGCACCACCGGTGAGTACAACCGCGTCGTTCTCTTTACGCAGCTGCTCAACCGTCAGATCAACACCAACATTGACACCGGTTTTAATGGTCAGACCTTCCTCTTTCATCTGGCCGACGCGGCGTTCAACCACCTCTTTTTCCAGCTTGAAGTCAGGAATACCAAACCGCAACAATCCACCCACGGACTCATTTTTTTCATACAGAGTCACGTCATGACCAGCACGGGTAAGTTGTTGGGCACAGGCCATACCTGCAGGACCAGAACCAACAATTGAAACGGTTTTCCCAGTTTTAGCCAAAGGCTTAAGAGGTTTGATATACCCCTCTTCCCAACCTTTTTCTGAGATGGTCTTTTCAATTTCGCGGATGGCGACAGCTTCGCCATTAATACCCACTACGCAACTGGCTTCACACAGTGCAGGACAGATACGACCTGTAAACTCTGGGAAGTTATTGGTGCGGTGCATGGCATTACTGGCATCTTCCCAGCGACCTTGATAGACCGAATCATTCCAGTCGGGAATCAGGTTACACAGGGTGCAGCCGTTGTGGCAAAAAGGAATGCCACAATCCATGCAACGAGATGCCTGTGCACGCAAAGACGCTTCAGGAAAATCCTTATAAAGCTCTTTGCTGTCTTTAATACGTTCGGCAACGGGCCGCTTTTCGGGCAGCTCACGCTCGAACTCCATGAACCCTGAGATCTTACCCATTGGCCACTTTCTCCTGCTGCTGCTTCATCTCATTCAGTACACGCTTGTACTCATGGGGCATAACCTTAACAAACTTGCCCAACGCGTCAAACCAGTTGTCCAAAATGTTTTGGCCAACGGTACTTTGGGTGTACTTAACGTGGCTTTCAATCAACCCTTTGAGTTTGGCTTGATCTTCCACCGCTTCGACACTCTCCAACCCAACCATAGCGGGGTTGCACAGCTCAGTAAATTCACCTTTGGCATCGTAGACAAACGCCACACCACCGCTCATACCCGCCGCGAAGTTACGTCCTGTCTCACCCAGCACAACCACCGTACCACCGGTCATGTACTCACAACCGTGGTCTCCGGTACCTTCAACAACCGCTTCAGCACCAGAGTTCCGTACAGCAAAGCGCTCACCCACTTTACCACGGAAGTACGCTTCACCTTTGATGGCACCGTAGAGGATGGTATTGCCTGCAATGATGTTTTCTTCGGGCACAATATCTGACCCTGGGTGGGGTTTAACCACCACACGACCACCAGACATGCCCTTACAGACATAGTCATTGGCCGCACCTGTCAGATGCAACGAGACACCCGCAACATTAAAGACACCAAAGCTCTGCCCGGCTACACCGGTGAAGTGGCATTGAATGGTATCTTCTGGCAGACCTTCCGCTCCAAAACGCTTGGAGATCTCACCACCCAACATGGCACCGACCGTACGGTCGGTGTTGTGAATGGGCAAGTGGATCTGAATCGGCTCCCGCGTTTCAAATGCAATCTCAGCCAACTCCAGAAGCTTGTGATCCAAGACCTTATCAATGCCATGATCTTGAGCCTGAACGTAACGGGTTGCGATCCGTGAAGGCACATCAGGCTGCTTAAGGATATTGGAGAAATCCAACCCTTTAGCTTTGAAGTGGTCAATGGCATCACGGGCTTCCAAACGATCAACCCGGCCAATCATATCATCCAGCTTACGGAAGCCCATAGCCGCCATACGCTCACGAACTTCATTGGCAATAAAGAAGAAGTAGTTCACCACATGCTGGGGCTGACCAGAGAACTTCTTACGCAGCTCTAAATCTTGCGTGGCAATACCAACTGGGCAGGTACCCAGGTGGCATTTACGCATCATAATGCACCCTTCAACCACCAACGGGCCGGTGGCAAAGCCAAACTCTTCCGCACCCAAAAGGGCGCCGATGATGACATCACGGCCTGTGCGCAACTGACCATCGACCTGTAGACGCACACGGCCACGTAGATCATTGAGCACCAAAGTCTGCTGGGTCTCGGCCAAGCCAAGCTCCCAAGGCACACCCGCATGCTTGATGGAGCTCACAGGGCTAGCCCCGGTACCACCATCATGACCCGCAATAAGAATCATATCTGCATGACCCTTAGAGACACCGGCTGCAACGGTACCAACACCGACTTCAGAAACCAGTTTAACCGACACGCGCCCATCAGGATTGACATTTTTCAGATCAAAAATGAGCTGAGCCAAATCCTCAATAGAGTAGATGTCATGGTGAGGAGGTGGCGAAATCAAGGTCACACCAGGTGTGGTGTTCCGGGTTCGCGCAATCACCTCATTCACTTTATGACCAGGCAGCTGACCACCCTCACCAGGCTTAGCGCCCTGGGCGATCTTAATCTGCATTTCATCGGAGTTAACCAGATAGTGGCTGGACACACCAAAACGACCTGAAGCCACCTGTTTAATGGCGCTACGGGCATTGTCACCATTGGGGCGAGGTGAGAAACGCTCTGGATCTTCACCCCCTTCCCCTGTATTGGACATACCACCAATACGGTTCATGGCAATGGCCAGCGTTTCATGGGCCTCTTTAGAGATCGAACCGTAGGACATAGCCCCGGTAACAAAACGCTTAACGATCTCAGAAGCGGGCTCAACCTCATCCAAAGGTACAGGTTGGGCTGCTTTTTTCAGACGGAACAGGCCACGCAGGGTACACAGGCTTTTGGTTTGCTCATTAATGGTACGCGCAAAAGCCTTATAGGTCTCGTAGTTGTTCTCACGGGTTGAGTGCTGGAGCTTAGAGATATTCTCCGGCGTCCAGAGGTGGGCTTCCCCCCCATGACGGAACTTGTACTCACCGCCAACTTCCAACTGGTTGAGCGCGATGACATTGTCTGAATAAGCCAGACGATGCTTACGCATCACCTCTTCTTTGATGGCCACCATATCGGCGCCTTCAATACGAGAGACCGTACCGGTGAAGTAGCGACCAACCACAGACTTGGCCAGACCAACCGCTTCAAAGATCTGGGCTCCACTATAGCTTTGCAGAGTGGAGATACCCATCTTAGAAAAGATCTTCATCAAGCCTTTATCTACAGCTTTCACGAAGTTCTTAAAGGCAACATCAGGGGTGATCTCGGGTGGGAAGAGATCCTTCTCACACAAGTCAGCCAAGGTGCAGATGGCCAGATAGGGGTTCACCGCACTGGCGCCATAACCAACCAGCAGAGCAAAATGGAAGACTTCACGTACTTCCGCACTCTCAACGATGATACTTACCTTACTGCGGGTGCCTGCTCGGGTCAGGTGGTGATGCACACCAGCCGTCGCCAATAGGATCGGCAGTGGTGCAGAATCTTTACCAGCACCACGATCAGATAGGATAATCAGGTTCACCCCATCCTCAACTGCCGTGGAGACCTGATCAAATAGACGACTAAGGCTGTCATCCAAAGAGATATCGGCATCCACAGGGAACAGCGTGGAGAAGGTACGTGCATTCAGGTTTTTAACGTTGGCTGCACGAATTTTTTCCAGCTGTGTATTATCAATCACAGGCTGCATCAGCCGGATGCGGTTCACATGACTGGCTGACTCATCCAGCAGGTTACCCGCAGGTCCCAACTGGTTGTACAGACTCATTACCAACTCTTCACGAATCGGATCGATGGGAGGGTTGGTCACCTGTGCGAAGAGCTGTTTAAAGTAATTAAACAGTGGCTTATTCTGGCTGGATAGAACCGCCAGAGCCGCATCATTACCCATAGAGCCGGTCGGTTCTGCACCACCCAGCGCCATAGGGCCCATGAGCTGATGAAGATCCTCTTCGGTATACCCATAGACCTTATGCAGGGTGCCTAGCTTTTCAGACTCTTCTTTAGTCTCATCGCCAGCATCCATATCGTCCAGGTCAATCAAACCATCCTCAACCCACTGACGGTAAGATTTACCATCCAGGATTTGGCTCTTGACCTCATCATCTTCAATGATGCGTCCCTGCTCCAGATCGATGACAAACATACGGCCGGGTTGCAAACGGCCATTATACTCAATCTCTTCAGGGGGGAAGGTCACGGTACCAGCTTCAGAAGCCATGACACACAGGCCGCCTTTGGTGACCTGATAACGTGCAGGGCGCAAGCCATTGCGGTCCAGCGTGGCACCAATGGTACGACCATCGGTAAAGGCTACCGCAGCAGGTCCGTCCCAAGGCTCCATCATGGAGGCATGGTACTCATAGAACCCTTTAAGCTCTGGATCCATTTGTTGATGATTTTCCCACGCTTCGGGAATCAACATCATCATGGCCTGAGGCAAAGTACGGCCAGAGAGAACCAAGAACTCCAGCGCACGGTCAAAAGCTGCGGAGTCAGAGAGCCCCTCAGGAATAACCGGGAAGAGCTTTTTCAGATCGTCCCCAAAACTGGGGTGGCTCAGAGCCGCTTCACGGGCACGCATCCAGTTGATGTTGCCACGAACTGTGTTGATCTCACCATTATGGGCGATCATCCGGAAAGGCTGCGCCAAACCCCACGTGGGGAATGTGTTGGTCGAGTAACGCTGGTGGACCAACGAAAAAGCAGAGACCATAGCTGGATTTTTAAGGTCCAGATAGTAGTCCTCCACCTGGTCAGCCAGGAACATACCCTTATAGAGCAACGAGCGGCTGGAGAAACTTGGCACATCAAAAGAGCTCAGCTCTTCCATGCCATAGTCGCGCACGGTGTTTTCAATACGCTGACGAATGATATAGAGCTTACGCTCCAACCAATCGGGATCAGCATCAGCAGGCTTGTTACGTGCCGCCACAAAGACCTGACGGACCAGAGGCTCCGTCTCTTTGGCGGTATAGCCGATACGTGCACCCTTAGTAATAGGTACATCGCGCCAACCTAAAACCACCTGCTCCTCTTCCATAATCACTTTTTCAATGTGACGCTGGATCGATTCACGCAGTGAAGTCTCTTTAGGCAGGAAGACCATGCCCACACCGTACGCACCCACTTCGGGTAGGTCGATATTAAGATCAGGGCAGAGTTCACGCAGCATGGCGTCAGGCATCTGCACCAAGATACCTGCACCATCACCCGTCAGCGGGTCGGCCCCAGCTGCACCACGGTGGGTCAGGTTAACCAGGAGCTTAAGCCCCATGCTGACGATCTCATGAGATTGACGACCTTTAACATCCGCCACAAAACCAACGCCACAGGCGTCATGTTCGAAGCTTGGATCGTACAATCCTGTCTGTTTCGGCAAGCCGGATTGGATCATATTGTTTTCCCAACTTGATAGGTTTACACCTGACGCGGATCAAAGACCCACGGCCCCAGAAAAGGGAACATTAAGCTACCCTATACCCATCGTTTGAAACCTGGCCCCACAGCACAGGAATACAGCACCGAGACGGCTTCTTTTTCGATCCCGTTACTTACTTGGTCGGGTTTTCGATGGCGAATTCGGTACACAGGGTGGGCCTGTCATTTAACCAAAAGATGCAAACAGGCCATAAGGGACGGGCCACCCCGAAGGGATACCCCGAAAAGGAGAGGATTATGCGCATTTTTTACATTTTTGTCAATTTTATTTGCTATACCCACTAAACCCCAATGCTTTTAGGGTTTAGCGATTATTTTTTAGCGCTTTTTTAAGACAACACAGGGCTTCGCATAGAGCTTCTACAGCAGAGCAAGGCTCAAACTGTTACAAATACAGGAGCCTGACGACACGCTTCTTCTTAACCAAACAGCAGCTTATATAGAGAACCTATACAAAAACGGGCTTCCCTCCCCCCCCATGCGGCATCAGCCTCCCTCGGTCCATCTAAACCATGCCTACAGAATCGATCGGTGAACCACAGAAGCCAAAGCCCTTTTTTACAATCATCCCGCCTGCCCCTGCTACTATAGATACCCAACACGACCCGAACACCATAAGCCCTGAGCAAAGGGCCTCATCCAACCAGCAGGCCACCGGATAAAATAACCAGAGCTGGAACAGCCAGATGCCAGCATCCACACCATTTCTTTTCCCCCTAGGCCGAAAAGCCAAGAGAACCTCACTCACAACAGACACAACCCCACAAAAAAACCCTCTGAAAACAGAGGGCTTTTTTTACATTCTATTCATATCCATTAACCTGGCACATGCCGCGTGACCATGGCTGAGAGACCTTTCACCTGCCAGCGACGCGCCGTATTGTTGGCATCAGTACGTGTTCTAAAAGGACCGACCCGCACACGGTAGACAGGTGCACCATTAATTTTGCCCGGCAAAATACGCGCTTGCTCACCTTGACGCATCAAGCGGCCCAGAAGTTTTTGCGCCTGTTCATAACGGTTAAACGCTGCAACCTGAACCGCAAACATACCGCTGCGGGACATGACTGGCGTTGAGATCCTGGGACTTACTTTGCGCTGCGCAGCCTCATCATGACGCTTCAAATATCCCTGCACGGCCGCTGACGGACCCTGCCTAGCCCCCATAGCCATCGCCTGAAGGTTACGGGCATAACGTATGGATTTGGCGGGGCTCCACGCCTCAGCCGTACGATTTTGTGCTTCACTGCGGGGCTTAAACTTGCTCTTTTGACTCTTCTTATCAACAGGGCGCTTAGCTGCCACCGTTTTTAACACAGCGGATTGAATGGCGCTGAAATCTGGTACAGCATGATTGGCAGGCCGCTTGGAAAGCGCCGTCCGCATCCCTTTTTGCCCTTGATCACCCGGCAGCACCACACGGTGTTCAATCAACCCTTTATAAAACTGAAACTCAACATCCCGCTTACCGGGCTCAACATCCTCCTCGGACACGGAGACCAGCACTCTTTTAGCGTTGGGGTCCCGTTTAGCTGGGGCCGGTGAAGGCAGTGGTGCCGGTTCAGCATCCACCTCTTCGACAGGCTCTGGCTCTTTAGCGGTTTCAACCTTCAGCTCTGCTGGCGTCTGAACCGTGCGTACCACATCATCCTCCGCCTCAACCACAGCGGGCTCAACAGGGGGCACCTGCTTGGTCTCAGGCTGCTGAACAGGTTCTGCAACCTGGGCCTGTGGGGATTCCACAGAGGTTTCAGCTTTTGGCCAAACCAGCCAGCCAGCCACCAGTACACATACCCCCGCCATCAGCAAAACTGCTGGCTTAGGTACACTGGATTGGTGGCGACGGTAGCGCCGCGATGCAGGATAACGTGGGTTCACATCGACTCCGGTTGTGTAACACCCAGCAGATTCAGTCCATTAGCCAGGACCTGACGTACTGCTGTAATCAACACCAAACGGGCATCTCGAATGCCCGGCTCTATACCCATAATACGATGGCCGTTGTAGTAGGTATGAAAGGCCGCCGCTAGGTCCAACAAATAGTAAGGAATACGATGAGGCTCTTGATGCATAGCGGCTGACACCACCGCATCTGGGAATTGATCCATTTTCCGAATCAGATCCCACTCAGCCTCTTCTGTCAGTGTGGAAAGATCCACGTCTGATAAGGCACCTTCATCCAGTGTAACACCCTCATTTCGGGCTTTCTCCCATAATGAACAGATCCGCGCATGGGCATACTGAACATAATAGACGGGATTATCGTTACTCTGAGCTACGGCCAGATCCAAATCAAAATCTAAGCTGGCACCACTACCCCGGCTCATAAACCAAAAACGTACCGCATCAGAACTGGTGGCGTTCACCACCTCTTCCAGGGTAACAAAGGTCCCTGCCCGCTTGGACATTTTAACGGGCTCACCACCACGGGTAAGGTTAACCATCTGCACCAACAGCACATCCAGCAGATCTTTTTTATCCGTCAGGGCCCCCAACGCAGCCTGAACCCGCTTTATGTAACCACCATGGTCTGCCCCCCAAATATTCACCAAACGATCAAAGCCACGCTCAGCTTTGTTCAAGTGGTAGGCGACATCCGCAGCAAAGTAGGTATAGCTGCCATCACTCTTTTTCAGGGCACGGTCAACTTCGTCCCCAAAATCTGTTGCCTTAAAGAGCAACTGTGGGCGCGGCTCCCAATCATCCGGTTGTTTACCTTTGGGTGGTTCCAAAACCCCTTCATAGAGACAGTTTTTCTGATCCAGCACCTCTAGGGCGTGGTCAATACGCTTCTCTTCATGCAGCGCATACTCAGAAAACCAGTTGTCAAAATGAATATCCAATAAGGCCAAATCTGCACGGATCCAGGTCAGCACCTTATCCATCGCAAACTCAAGCATCTCACGGGGATATTCATCGGGCTCAGCTTTGGCAACCTCAAGCCATTTATCTTGATCTTTTTCCTTAAGTGCACGGGCGATATCGACGACGTACTCACCGGGGTAACACCCTTCAGGAATCGTCACCTCTTCACCAAACAGTCCGCGATAGCGCAACATAACCGAACGACCTAACACCTGAACCTGCACCCCAGCATCGTTCAAATAGTATTCACGCTCGACCGTATACCCTGCACATTCCAGAATGCGTGCCAAAACGTCGCCAGTCACTGCACCCCGCCCGTGGCCTACATGCATGGGACCTGTGGGGTTGGCGGAGACAAACTCTACCAGCATTTTTTGCCCAGCACCCACTGCCCCCCGGCCATAACTGCCGCCGATTTTCAGCACATCTGTAATCACCCCACGCAGACGCTGGGGGGTCACATAAAAATTGATAAAACCGGGACCCGCAATCTCATGCCGTTCAACAACACTTTGTTCCGCTGGCAGGGCATCCACCATTTTCTGGGCCAAGTCTCTCGGCTTCATACGGGCCTGCTTAGCCAGCACCATGGCTGCATTGATGGAAAAATCGCCATGGGTTTTATCCTTCGGGCGTTCCACCTTAATACCCCGTCTCGGACAGTCGGCGGGAAGTACGCCTTCAGCCTGTAGGGTGTTCAGTGCCTGTTCCATCAACTGTTCAATGCTCTGCCGCATGGCTTTTTCCACTCATTTAGGTACTTTAAAATGGCCCCATTCCACTCTATGATCAGCCCCGCAAGCGGGCAGATGTTCATAAACAGGAATCGAACCGCATAACTTACCTCTGTTGGCAACGAAGTTAAAGCCCAAAGCGGCCTGACTGCATGCTTTGAAGGGTCATTTAACGGATGAATGAACGATTATGAATAAATTGATGGATGGATACGGCCCGACCATTGACCTTATCCGCCATGGTGAGCCACAAGGCGGGGATCGCTACCGTGGGCGTTTGGATGACCCTTTAAGTGAAACGGGGTGGACTCAAATGCGCGCCGCCGTGGGCCCAGATGAACCTTGGGATCAGATCATCACCTCCCCCCTAAAACGCTGTTTGTATTTTGCCGAAGCGCTGGCCGAACAGAGAGAGCTCCCCCTCGCCATAGAACTTGGGCTGCAAGAACTTAGTTTTGGTTCCTGGGAAGGACGTACCGCCAAAGAGATCCTAAGCTCACCCGATGGACCAGCCCTTACGGCATTCTGGCGAGATCCTTGGAGCAACCCACCCCCAGATGGAGAGTCTCTGGCTAATTTTGAAAAACGGGTAACCACGACCCTGCTGCGCTTGATTAAGGCACACAAGGGCCAACATCTGTTAATTGTCGGTCATGGTGGTATCTTACGGCTGGTGACAGCCTGGGCTCTGGGCATGCCGATGAATAACCTATCCCGACTGGTCACCCCCTATGCATGCCGTATTCGCATTGCCATGGATCAGGTGGACGGACAACCGTTACCACGCCTGATACACCACATGCCCACAGGGGATTGAAGGCCGCTTTGCCTACTCCAACACTTCAGCCAGCACCGACAACAGCTTGGCTTTACGAATGGGCTTAGTCAGATGAATATCACACCCAACCTCTAAGATCTGCTGAGACTCCTCAGACAGCGCATGGGCCGTGAGCGCAACAATCGGGGTGTGACGGGCATTGGTCTGGCTCTCCCAGCCACGGATCTGCCGGGTTGCCTCATACCCGTCCATGATGGGCATTTGAATATCCATCAGCACCAAAGCAAAGCTATGCCGTTTAAAGGCCGCTACTGCTTCTGCACCATTTTCAGCCATCACCAATTGATACCGGGTTTTCTTTAAAAAGGCCTGCACCAACGTACGGTTGTCCTCAGCATCATCCACCACCAAAATGGGGTCATCATGATG
The DNA here is from genome assembly GCF_036689865.1 of Magnetococcus sp. PR-3. Taxonomy (NCBI): domain Bacteria; kingdom Pseudomonadati; phylum Pseudomonadota; class Magnetococcia; order Magnetococcales; family Magnetococcaceae; genus Magnetococcus; species Magnetococcus organivorans. The sequence goes on along the minus strand of NZ_JBAHUQ010000036.1, from coordinate 46,630 downwards.
TGCGAGAGATTCCATCCGCAATGTCGAGGCAACATCTGATAAGGTTTTGGGGGTACCCAAAAGATGTTGGGCGCCTTCCGGGGCCGTGGGCAGATCAAGGTTAAAGCGGAAAGCACTGCCTTTACCCAAAGCACTATGCAGTGAAATTTCACCCCCCATCAGGCCCACCAAACGCATGCAGATGGTTAAACCTAACCCTGTACCACCATGCTCCCGCGTAATAGAACTATCCGCCTGGGTAAAGGGCTGAAAAATCTTATTCTGGTGCTCAGGAGAGATCCCCACACCGGTATCACGCACTTCAAACTTAATCTGCCCCTTTTCACAAGGCAGCAAATTGACCGAGATCTCACCACGCTTGGTGAATTTGATGGCATTCCCCACCATATTCATCAAAATTTGGCGCAGTCGAATGGGGTCCCCTTCCACAAAGCGGGGAATCTCTGCGTCCATGTTATAACCCAAGGTCAAACCTTTATCTTGGGCCTCATAACTAAACAGCGCACAGATCTCTTCCACCGCTTGTGGCAGATCAAAAACCACCTTTTCCAAGGTCAGACGATTGGCCTCAATTTTGGAAAGATCCAGAACATCATTAATCAGTGTTAACAGGGTCTCACCCGAGCGGTTCAGCGTATCCACACACCAGTTTTGCCGATTGGTCAGCTCGGTCTCACGCAGCAGCTCCGCCATACCCAAAATGGCATTCATAGGCGTTCGGATCTCATGGCTCATCACCGCTAAAAAGGCACTTTTAGCACGGTTGGCAGATTCCGCCCGCTCTTTCTCCTGCTGTAGATCTAACTCCATCCGTTTTCTGGCACTAATATCCTGCACCAAGGCGACAAAGTAGTCGACACTGCCATCGGGCAAACGCAAACAGCTGGCTGAGATACTGGCATGGATGACCTGCCCATCCTGACGGATAAAGCGCTTATCCAACGTGTACCCGTCCGAGGCCCCGGTCATCACCTTATCCAACGCCACTAGATCAGCGCCTAAGTCATCCGGGTGCGTTAACTCACGCCAGGTCTTGGTCACCAAGAGATCTCGTTCATAACCTAAGATCTCACAAAGTCTATCGTTGACATGCACCCACCCCTTGCCAGGAGAGGTGGTTGCCATACCAATAAGGCCCAGCTCAAAATAACCACGCATGAGTGATTCACTCTGCCTGAGCTGTTCTAGCGCTTTTTTCTGTGCATCAATATTTAGGATTTGAGCAATAAAGTAATCGGGCTCCCCGTGCTCATTTCTAACCACAGAAGCACTCAACAGGCCCCAAACAGGGTGCCCATTACGGTGCATATAGCGTTTTTCCATCTCAAAGGCATGACTTTCGCCAGAGAGCAATTTTTGAACATTATGTAGATCAGCTTCCAGATCATCCGGGTGGGTTATTTGGGGGAATGTCATGGAACAGAGTTCAGAACGCCCATAGCCCAACATTTGGCAAAAGGCCTGATTGGTATCAATAAAGGTGCGATCCAGACCGGCCATGACCATGCCCACCACCGCCTGCTCAAAGAAAATACGAAATTTCTCTTCACTTTCCCGCAAGCGCCGCTCTTGAGCTTTACGTTCACTCATATCCACATGGGTACCTACCATACGGATGGCCTGCCCTTGAGGATCTCGCAGAACAAAGGCACGGGAGAGCACCGACACATCATGACCATTTCGGTGCAACATACGGTATTCAGATTGGTAGTGGTGCTGATCCCCAGCCAAGAATTGCTGAATTTCCTGTTCAACCTTCACCTGATCATCAGGATGAATATGACGACGCCATGAGGCAAAAGTATGGTCCATATCTTCGGCTTCAAAGCCAATCATCTCATACCAGCGTTGGGCATAAGTCAGCTCATTTTGCTCCAGATCCCAATCCCACAAACCATCATTACTTCCACGCATCGCCAGGGCAAAGCGCTCCTCGCTGCGTATATGCTTTTTTTCTGCCGCTTCTCGGGCGGCCATGCTTGATTGTAGCTCCCGGTTAAAACGGGCCATGGAGAGCATCCGAAAAAACAGCCCACCCATGAGCAGAATAACAACCAGAGCGGACATTAACCAAAACACCCGGTTGGCACTCCAATAAGGCTCAGGCGCCCCATACCAACGGGTATAGAGCTCACCATAAAGGGGAGAGGTCGTAATACTTTGTAAAGCGGAGGCTATATGGTCCCGCAACGCCGGATTATCGGGATGCAGCAAGTACCCCCGTTTAAGATCCATCAACGGCAGGCCAACCACCTTAATCCGATCCAGAACCCCAGCCTGACGCGCCTTCTTTTCCAAAATCGGGCGCGGGAATACAAAAGCATCCACTTGGCCCGAGAGCAACTGAAAGAGGCCGGAATCAATGGACTGATAGGTTGACAGCCGCATGTGGGGTTTTAACGAGAGCTTACTTAATGCCGCACTTTGGGCCATGACACCCACACTGTAACCACTCAGATCACTTAAAGAACGAATGGTGGTGTTTTGCCGGCGCACAAAGCAGGAAACAGGTACGGTTTCCATGGGGGGGGTAAAAAGAAACTCGGCCTGACGGGTGGGACTGATACCAATACCCGGGATGAGATCGGCCTCACCCTGCCGAATAAGGTCCATGGCCTGACCCCAATTTTTTACCACCCGGAAGGTAAGCTTCAATTGGGCTTTTCTGGCGACCTCCTGCAGCAGATCAATGGCCAGCCCTTGTGGGCGCCCTATATCATCCAAGCTATAAAGTGGTGGAAAATCGGTCAATACCGCGGCAGTAACCTCTATGGACCGGGCAGGCAACTGCGCAGCGGCAACAGAGGGCAGCAGCCACAGCAACATAATCCACACGCCTAACCTTATTCCCATTGTCCACCTTTGCAGCATCTTGTGGATTATTCGGTTAGCAACCATAGAGATACCTAGGCATACTGCATGAGTTTCTGGTGTTTTCCTACCCTTTTCTATGCCATACAGCCACATATACATCTGCCAGGGGTTATATTTTGGGGTTTCCCCTCATCTTTCCCTCTTTCGCCCCCTGCTTTAAGGCATCCCATATTGACCTTTGACCCACAATAGGGTATGAAGATCGTTTCCCTACCCGTTCGGAGGAGCCTTCGTTAGAAAGGGCTCCCGTAACAAGCGTGGACTTAAACAATATGACTCACGATTCCCAGACCGCTTCGGTTGGTATCGTTACCCCCCAGACGGTGCGGCTCTTTGATGCAGCCAACCCGCTGCAGTTGGATTGCGGCACGCCTCTGCCCGGCGTGGATGTATCCTACGAGACCTACGGCACCTTAAATGCAGATCGCTCCAATGCGGTGTTGGTCTGCCATGCCCTCTCTGGTAATGCCCATGCCGCCGGTTACCTCAGCGCTGAGGATAAACGCCCAGGCTGGTGGGACCATTACATTGGCCCAGGCAAACCTTTCGACACCAACCGTTATTTTGTGATCGCCAGCAATAATTTGGGCGGCTGCGATGGGACCACAGGACCCAGCAGCATCAACCCAGAGACAGGCATGCCCTATGGCCTAAACTTCCCCATGATCACCATTGGGGATATTGTAAGGCTACAACGGGCACTGGTTAACCATCTGGGCATTGACCGGTTAATGGCTGTGGCTGGCGGTTCCATGGGCGGCATGCAAGCCTTGCAGTGGGCCCTGGACTATCCTGAGATGGTTCCGGCCAGTGTGATTATTGCCGCAACACCGCGTTTAACCGCACAAAACATCGCTTTTAATGCGGTGGCCAGACAGGCCATTATGGCCGATCCCCACTTTAATGGTGGCGACTACTACACCATTGAGAGTGACAGCGGCGTTAAAGCCCGTCCTGAAAGCGGCCTTGCGTTGGCCCGCATGATGGCACACATCACCTACCTCTCTGAGCAGGGGTTGCATGAGAAGTTTGGCCGAAAACTGCAAGATCGGGAGTCCCTATCTTACGGGTTTGAGACCGATTTTGCGGTAGAGAGCTATCTAAGCTACCAGGGCTCCTCTTTTGTGAAGCGCTTTGACGCCAACTCTTATCTCTACATCACCAAAGCCATGGACTATTTTGACCCCTTCCCTGATGCCAAAACCACGGTGGAGCAACTAACCGGGGTTGAGAGTCGTTTTTTAGTGATGAGCTTTGATACCGATTGGCGTTTTGATACCAGCCGCTCCAAGGAGCTGGTCCGCATTCTTCACCGCAGCTTAAAAGATTGCACCTTTCAGGAGTTTGCCTCCCCCGCGGGACATGATGCCTTCTTGCTGCCCCATAGCAGCTATGAGAAGTCTCTAGGCGCCTTCATGTTGCGTATTTGGCAAGATGAGACCGGAGGCCAAGCATGATCTCATTACGCGTTGACCAAAGCACCATCGCCTCCATGATTGAGCCGGGGAGTCGGGTGTTGGATCTTGGCTGTGGTGATGGCCTGTTGATGCACCATCTCATTCATGGCAAGCAGTGCAAAGGGATTGGTGTCGAGATCTCACCCGAGGGTGTGCAGAGCTGTATTGCCCATGGTGTACCTGTCTATCAAGGCGACATGGATCAAGGGTTATCTGACCATTTTGACGCCACCTTTGATTATGTCCTGCTCTCCCACACACTCCAGGCCATTCACCGCCCAGCTTTTGTGTTGGACGAGATGTTACGGGTTGGCCGCCGGGGTATTGTCTCCTTCCCCAACTTTGGCCACTGGCGTTTTCGCTGGCAGCTACTGACGACCGGGCGGGTACCCCAGCGCGGTGTTCTACCCTACATGTGGTACGACACGCCAAACATCCGCATGTGTACCTTGCTGGACTTCCAGGATCTTTGCCATGAGTTAGGCATTCGTATCGTCAAGCAGATCCCTTTAGCAGCCAGTGGCGATGTAAAAGGCGGGCTACCTCTTCAGGTTTCCAAAGTGCCATGGATGCAATTTATGGCCAACTGGCTCTCCCCAATGGCCGTTTTTCTTCTTGAGAAGGAATAACCCATGCCCATGCATCCTCGAGATGTCACACCAACTCCACTCATTACAGAAGATAAAATTCAGCAGCGTGTGGAGAGCTTGGCCAAAGAGATTATTGCGCAAATGGGGCCAGAGCCACTGTTGGTGGCGTTACTTAAGGGATCTTTTCTGTTTGCCGCGGACCTGCTCCGCGAGATGGGTCGCCAAGGGGCCAGACCCAAACTGGATTTTCTGGCCGTCTCCTCGTATGGCCGTGGTACTGAGTCTTCCGGTCAGGTTGAGGTCACACTGGCGGTCAAGGAACCGCTGAAGGGGCGTCACGTACTGCTGGTTGATGATATCCTTGATACCGGTAATACCTTTATGCATGTTATGTCTCTCCTAAAAGAACAAGGCGCCCACGAAGTATTGACCTGCACCTTGCTCAATAAGCAGGCCCGACGCCAACAGCCTATTACCGCTGACTTTATCGGTTTTGAGGTGCCCGACGCTTTTGTGGTGGGGTATGGCATTGACTGGGACAACCATTTCCGTGAACTGCCCTATGTTGGGATTGTCCCGCCGGAAGCCTACAGTTAACGTCACAGCCTGAATGGGATGATACCTTCATGAGCAGTGCTAAAATTCTATCGTTTCCCAAGGAGGTCTCCGCCGGACTTCCTTCGCCCAGCCAGCCCGCACTCCCCCCTTGCCGCGCGTTGCTCTTTGACCTGGACGGTACACTGGTCCATACCGGCCCAGATTTAGCCGGTGCCATGAACCACGTTTTGAAGAGCCGCAACCTGGACACACTAGACCCGGATGAGGTGGAATATCTGGTTGGTAGTGGGGCTCGATCCCTGTTAGCCCGTGGTTTTTGGGGCATGGGTGCCGAACCTCCTGTTGAGGATGCCGATTTTGAAGCAGCCGTTGAACTGTTTTTAGACTATTATGCCGAGCACATTGCTGACGACTCCCACGCCTATGCGGGTGTAATCGAGACCTTAACAACCCTTCAAGAAGCAGGGTTTGCTATGGGGGTTGTCACCAACAAGCCAGAGTTTTTGGCCAAAAAACTGTTGGTAGAGCTAAAGATGGACCATTTTTTCAAGGTTGTGGTGGGGGGGGATAGTCTACCAACCCGTAAACCAGAGCCAGAGATGCTCTACCATGCCACCGTGCATATGGCTGTTGCTGTTGATGAGGCGGTCTTGATCGGTGACTCAGATAACGACATCCATGCGGCTCGGAATGCAGGTATTCCGGTTGTGGCCGTCACCTACGGCTATAACCGTCACGGTGATATCGCAGAGCTTGAACCCGACCGCCTTGTGGATCGCTTTGGGGAGATCACCCCCTTACTGGTATTGGATAACTAAGCGTCCAACGACGCAGAACTTGAGCTTAAGGAAAAGGACAGACCATGTCCCAGCAACTGAAACTGGGGATTCCCAAGGGAAGCCTACAGGACTCCACCATCGAACTGTTCAAGCAAGCGGGTTGGACCATCGTCAACCGCTCGCGCAACTACTTTCCCACCATCGATGATCCGGAGATCAAGCCTGCCCTGATCAAACCTCAGGAGATGGCGCCTTACTGTGCTGATGGTACGTTAGATGTCGGCTTGACCGGCTTTGACTGGATCCTGGAGCAAGAGTGCGAAGATAAAATTCATGAACTGGGTGTATTGGACTACTCCAAATCCTCCAGCCATGGATGCCGCTGGGTGGTTGCTGTTACCAAAGATTCCCCCGTTAAAAAACTGGAAGATCTTGACGGCAAAGTGGTCTCCACCGAGTTGATCAAAACCACCAAGCGCCTCTTTGAAGAGCGTGGCATTAAAGCCGACATTCGCTACTCGTGGGGAGCGACAGAGGCGAAAGTGGTTGAAGGTTTGGTCGATGCCGTCGTTGAGATCACCGAGACCGGCAGCACCATCCGTGCCCACGGCCTACGCATTGTTGAAGATCTGCTCTTCACCAATACCCGTATGATTGCCAACCCCGCCGCCATGGAAGACCCCTGGAAGCGCGCTAAGATTGAACAACTGTATATGATGCTCAACGCATCATTAAAAGCACACCACAAGTCGATGCTGAAGCTTAATGTGGCCGATGCAAACTTAGACGGCGTGTGCAATCTGCTGCCCAGCCTGCATGCGCCAACCGTCAATCCTTTAAAGGATAGTGGCTGGCATGCGGTGGAAACCGTGGTGGATCGAGATCAAATCCGTGACCTGATTCCTAAACTGGTTTTTGCAGGTGCGGAAGGAATTGTGGAATACGAACTAAAAAAAGTGGTATAAGTACTACTTTGGAACATAGCAGGCATGTTTGGGGCTGATAATCCGTTTTGATAATGACGGGTATAAGCCCTTTATGTTGTAGTGTTTTTGCAGACAAAAACGCACCACTCTTTATGCGAGGCATGTTGGTATGGAGATGAGCGAACTGCTCTCAGAAGGTCTAGGTTTAATGGTGCTGGGTATGGGCACCGTGTTTATCTTTTTGACCATGCTGGTCTTCCTGGTGGGACAGATGTCCCGATTAGCCATGTGGATTGAATCCAAACTGCCCCAGCCGCCAGCGGCACCTGCGGTAGCTTCTACACAAGGTATACCCCCGGATCATATTGCGGCCATCTCGGCAGCAGTACACCGGTATCGGGCGAACCGTCACTGAGATCCAGCGACATCGCCATTGTTTCAGCCACGGTCTACCATCCTGGGCCGTGCTGAGCCTGCACCGGTATAATCCGCCTCCAAACGACAAGGCTCCAACCGGTGTGGGAACGAGAAGATTCTCAACAACCTATCGAGGATTTGGAACGCCATGAACAAGCAGCCCCTCGGAATCACCGAACTGGCCCTGCGTGACGCCCATCAATCTCTGTTTGCCACCCGCATGCGCTTGGAGGATATGCTCCCCATCGCGCCTAAAATGGATGAAGTGGGCTTTTGGTCCATTGAAGCCTGGGGTGGTGCAACTTTTGATAGCTGTATCCGCTTTTTGGGCGAAGATCCTTGGGAGCGTCTGCGTGAGCTGAAAAAAGCCATGCCTAAGACCCCTTTGCAGATGCTATTCCGTGGTCAGAATATTTTGGGCTATCGCCACTATGCGGATGACGTGGTGGAAAAGTTTGTTGAGCGTTGTGCGGTAAATGGAATTGACGTTTTCCGTATCTTCGACGCCATGAACGATACCCGTAACCTTGAGACCGCCATTAAGGCGACCAAAAAGGTTGGCAAGCACGCACAGGGTACCTTGAGCTACACCATCAGCGACGTCCACACCATCGACATGTGGGTGGATATGGCCAAAAAGCTTGAGGATATGGGGTCTGACTCCATCTGCATCAAGGATATGGCTGGTCTGCTTAAGCCCTATGTGGCCACCGAGCTGGTCACCAAGCTGAAGGCCGCTGTTAATGTGCCGATTGCCATGCAGTGCCACGCCACAACGGGTCTCTCCACAGCGACCATCGTTAAAGCCGCTGAAGCGGGTATCGACATGGTGGACAGTGCCACCGCTTCCATGTCCATGACCTATGGCCACTCGGCTACCGAGTCTGTTGTCTCGATTATGGAAAACTCTCCACGTGATACAGGTCTTAACCTGATCGCACTGGAAGAGATCTCTGCTTACTTCCGTGAAGTTCGTAAAAAGTACGCCAAGTTTGAAGGCTCCCTGAAGGGTGTCGACTCCCGTATCCTGATCGCTCAGGTACCAGGTGGCATGCTGACCAACATGGAAAACCAGCTTAAGCAGCAGGGTGCTGCCGATAAACTGGATGCCGTGCTGGAAGAGATTCCCCGCGTACGTAAAGATCTGGGTACCATCGCTCTGGTGACCCCGACTTCTCAAATTGTTGGCTCCCAGGCTGTGTTCAATGTGTTGATGGGTGAGCGCTACAAGACCATTACCAAAGAGTCACGCGGTATTCTGCGTGGTGAATATGGTTCGACACCTGCTCCTGTCAACAAAGAGCTTCAAGCCCGCTGCCTGGATGAAGGTGAAGAGGCCATTACCTGCCGCCCAGCCGACCTTCTTAAGCCAGAAGTCGATGCCCTGACCAAGGAGCTTAAAGAGAAAGCTTCCGCCGATGGTATCGCCTTGGCTACGGACGCGATTGATGACGTTCTGACCTACGCCCTGTTCCCCGAAGTAGGTTTGAAATTCCTGAAAAACCGTAACAACCCAGATGCCTTCGAGCCCAAGCCTTGGGAAGAAGAAGAGCCTGCTCCGGCGGCTGCACCTGCTGCTGCACCCGCAGCTGGTGGTACCGAAGCTTATACTGTGGTTGTTAATGGCGCCTCTTATGACGTGCAGGTTGGTCCTCAGGGTCAAGTGGCCAACGTGGCGCCAGCTGCCGCTGCGGCTGCACCAGCGGCTGCGGCTGCTGCACCAGCGGCTGCGACCGGTACCGGTGAGCCTGTGAAGGCACCTTTGGCTGGTAATATCTTCAAAATCCAGGTCTCCGCTGGCCAGCAAGTTGCTGCTGGTGATGTTGTGATCATTATGGAAGCGATGAAGATGGAGACTGAGGTTCGTAGTCCGATTGCTGGTACGGTTAGTGCCATCAACTGCAAAGAGGGTGATGCTGTTGGTGTGGGCGATGTGTTGATCTCGCTCTAAAGATTGAACGCTCCGAGCCGAGGGGCGGTGCAGCGACACCGCCCCTTAGGCTTTGATGATGCTTACCATAACCCTGTACAGGGTTATGGGTGTTGAGTCATGGTAATGGCTCAACGCTATGGAGGTCACCATGTACATGGAAAAATTGGGCGTACTGGCGCAAAGCACTGGTCTAGCCCATCTGCAGTGGGACACGACGTTGATGATTCTCATCGGCGCCCTGCTGCTCTATCTTGCCATCGTCAAGGGGTTTGAGCCCCTGTTGCTGATTCCCATCGGGTTCGGCACGATACTCAGCAATATACCCCTGTCTGGACTAAATGAACCCGGCGGGATGCTCTACAGTGTCTATGAGATTGGTATTGGCTCCGGTGTATTCCCACTCCTCATCTTTTTAGGGGTTGGCGCACTGACGGATTTTGGGCCGCTTATCGCCCGACCCAGCACCATCTTTTTGGGCGCTGCTGCACAGTTTGGCATCTTTGTGACCCTAATCGGTGCTTTGGCGATGAACGCCTTACCCGGTTTTGAATTCTCACTGGCGGATGCCTCTGCCATTGGTATTATTGGTGGTGCCGATGGACCCACAGCCATCTTCCTCTCCTCCAAACTGGCGCCAGATCTCATGGGTGCCATTGCGGTTGCGGCTTACTCTTATATGGCACTGGTGCCCATTATCCAGCCGCCTATTATGAAAGCCCTAACCACTGAGGATGAGCGCAAGATTGAGATGACCCAGTTGCGTCCCGTCAGTAAAACCGAAAAGGTTTTCTTCCCGCTGCTGGTCTTACTTCTGTGCGCACTGTTCCTTCCTTCTGCCGCACCACTGATCGGTATGCTTACCTTTGGTAACCTGCTGCGTGAGTGTGGGGTTGTGGAACGTCTCTCTAAGACGGCTCAGAACGAACTGATCAACATTGTCACCATCTTCCTGGGGTTGGCTGTAGGCACCAAGCTCTCTGCCGATAAATTCCTGAGCATTGAAACACTGGGTATCCTGGCTCTGGGTATGATCGCATTTGGTATTGGTACAGCGACTGGGGTTCTCATGGGTAAACTGATGTGCCGTCTGACCAATGGAGAGGTCAACCCGCTCATCGGTGCTGCGGGGGTAAGTGCGGTTCCTATGGCGGCCAGGGTGGTAAATAAGGTAGGATTAGAATCAAACCATCATAACTTTCTGCTGATGCACGCCATGGGACCCAATGTGGCAGGTGTCATCGGCTCCGCCGTTGCAGCTGGTGTATTGCTGGCTATCGTTGGCGGATAATACAAACCCTTCGTAGAGGGAAGACACTATGGAACTCAAGCTTGAAGGCCGCCAAATGGATATCGGTAACGAGCTGCGCGATCGCATCACCACGCGGCTCCAGACCCTGGATCAGCGTTTTGGACCTATTACCCACGCCCGCGTGAGCATAGAGCGGAAGTCGCACAAAAATGCGCAACGTGCTGAGGTAAAGACGGTCATTAATGTACCGGGCAACACCATCTCCTCCACTAAAGAGGCAGCAACAGTTATTCCGGCGGTTAACGAAGCTTTGGACACCCTGACCCATGAGCTGCAAACGTGGGCCGAGAAGACCAAGAAGAGCCACGCCCGCGCTTAATGCATCTATAAGCACGAGCCCATAATTAAAACCCCGCCTTTGGCGGGGTTTTTTTGGGTTACAACCCTCGTTTCTGCTTAGCCTAATGATCTCTTTATCGTAAAATTCAAATACGAAACATTATTTGCACAGGGACTACGGCATAGAGGAACGCTTTTAATGATCTTTTTTCCTTTATTACCCCCAATATCATTGCCTCGGTTCTATAAACTTGGTTTTTCTGCCCTGCTGGTCACTCTGTTATTTGGCTGTGCGACTTCTAACCTACCCTATTCCCCCCCAGACAGAACACCCATTGCCCCCCCTCAATATACGGCAACGCCCCCCTTGTGGCTGCAAGAAGATATTATGGATGCCACTTTGGGGGATGCCAAAGCTCAGTTAAAGCTTGGGCAGATACATATGGTTCCATCATTTGGGCTTCAGGATTATAAAAAAGCCAAACAGTGGCTGACCATTGCCGCATGGCAAGGTGAAGCAGAGGCTCAATTTTACTTAGCAGGCATGCACGCTTTTGGCTTAGGCGGACCCAAACAAAAGGGCAGAGCTGTACATTGGATGCACCAAGCAGCACAAACCAAAATGCCCAAAGCACACTACTATTTAGGCATTTTTCGGCTTAAGGGCTATGGCCTAGAGCATATGGGCTCTGCCGAAAAATGGTTCCGACGGGCCGCCCGTGCCAACTATGTCCGCGCCATGGGTTATCTGGGCGCCATGTATTTAACAGGAACGGGCGTCAAGAAGGATCTTGAGCGGGGCAAACAGTGGTTTAAGCGTGCTGCCCAAAAAGGGGATTATTTTGCCAAGGGCATGTTGGCCCAATTGGCGGACCCGAGTTGGGTCCCTTCCCCCTTATTACGGCAAAGTGAAAAAGGGTGGATCCTTAGGGCCAGAAAGGACAACCCTCATGTCCTGTACTATATGGCCAAATCTTTTTTAGAAGATGAGTTCGCCACGACACATGAGATTGAACGCTCTATTCAGGGATTTCACCGGGCGGCAGGTTTGGGGCATATCCAAGCTCAATATGAGTTAGGCCTATGTTACCTGAAGGGTAAATATGGACTTAAGAGCAATCACCACACGGCACAAAAGTGGCTACAAGCCGCCGCCTATAAAGGCCATAAACAAGCACAGCATGCGCTACATACCCTTAACCGTGTACCTCATCCTTAATCATGCAGGATCCAGGGCAAGCCCCCTTCCCGACCATTTATCGTAAAAACAGAGATGAGATTAAACCCTTTCCATAAACCATAAGGTCGGAGTAGGATAGCGTTCTGCCACAATGTAATAATATTACATTATTCGCCCTAGCCTTTAGGTTCCCATGTCACACAGCCACTCAACCATCACCCAAGACAAACTTTTTTTAAGCCTACTTCTGGTAGGGTTTGTCGCGCTGTTTTTCAACCCTTGGCTGTCAACACTATTGGCACCTGACGCCGCAGAACAGATTCTCAGTGGCCAATCCAGCCAAGGAAACCGTTGGCGGGAAAACTTCTCCACCTACTTTATTGCCATCACCTTAGAGGCTGCACCCTTTATGATTATGGGTACTTTAGCCTCAGCACTGATTGAGCTTTTTGTACCGGCTGGTTTTTTACCCAATATGGCCAAACGTCTGGGTTTTTTAGGTATTCCTGCCGTCGTTTTGGCATCCCCTCTTTTTCCCATCTGCGAATGTGGTGTGGTGCCAGTAGCTAGGCGTCTTCTAAAAAAAGGGCTCCCCCTGCCCCATACCTTGGCCTACCTGCTGGCTGCACCGATCTTTAACCCCGTGGTCCTTATGGGCACATGGCTGGCCTTTTATAAAGACCCCATCTATCCCATGCTTCGGGGTTTGGGGGGGGTGATGGTCGCCATTGTGGTTGCCCTGCTTTTTTACCACTATGGCCGTCGTCGGGCACTGATCCATGCAGAGGCCTTTGAACCGGCACCAGCAACCCTTATTCCCATTGAGATCGCTCAGAAAAAACGGTCGTTACCTCAGCGCCTTGCTGGGATTTGGCGAGACTTGGCTTTTCATGTCCGTGAAGATTTTTTAGAGATTACCCCCTACTTCTTATTTGGTGTATTCCTGGCCAGTTGCATGAAAACATTCATCCCCCAAGAGAGTCTCTTCCAATGGGGGGGGGATCCTTTGGTGGGTCCCGCTATTATGATGGCGGCCGCTTTTGTCATGTCTTTGTGCTCAGAAGCCGATGCTTTTTTAGCGGCCAGTTTTGTGGAGTTTGATGTGGTCAGCCATATGGCCTTTTTGGTTTTAGGGCCCATGCTGGATATTAAACTGTTACTGATGTATAGCGCCCTATTTCGCGCCCGTTTTATCGTGCTCTTTAGCCTTGCCATTATTCTGGCGACCAGCCTTTTCCTACTCTTTATGGATAAGGTGCTATGGGGGCAGTTGGATCTGCTTATGGGTGGGGGGGCGATGTTATGAACCGTTTAATCCTACAATGGCAACTCTGGGCGCCGGTTTTTCAGATGAGCGGTTGGTTGATGTTTATGGGGTGGATTACCTTTGGGGGTTATGATACCGCCTACCTGGCCAGTTTACAGAGCACCCTGTTGCGTGCAGGCTGGTGGTTAATGCTCATAATTCTGATCACCCAAGCTTGGCAAAACCTCTCTCGTGGGGCTGAGGCATCGACCTGTCACCATCACGATCATGACCATCAACAAGGGCCACCTCAGCCGATTAAGCTACTGGCCGTTTCAGCGGTCCACTTTGTACCCTGGCTACTGTTTTGGATTACTGGCGTTACCACCCTGACTTTACAACAAGAGCAGAATTTAAGGTTTTCCACCATCCGAGTACAGGGTGCGGAACAGTCCAATATTCAAGGGTTTGATCCTGCCAGTTTGGCCTCCGGTCAGCGGGTTGATGTCAACCTGATCGATATCTATAGCCATGAAGCCTTAAAGTCAGGGGCCCATGTTAAGGTGGTTGGACGTTTAATGCGCCTAAATGCGCAACAGGTTCAACAGTATAAACCTGGGCACCAGGGTAATATGTCTCTTCTTTACCGCTATGCCATTGCGTGCTGTGCGGCAGATGCCTCACCCATTGGCTTACTTTTAGAAGATCCACAAGATATGCTTAAGGGGCTTGTAAAGGATGCTTGGCTGGAGATGGAAGGTACCACCAGCAATACCATTGAAGGGGAGGAGATCCTGGGTTTAACCGTCACCTCAGTTAAACCCACCTCAGCCCCCAAGCAACCCTACCTTTTTTGGCTAGCCGCCATTCCCTAACCCCCTATGGTTACGCTTTTTTGGTAACACACGCTTAGGGGGTGGGGTTAGCCTTGTGCTGTTTCCTGCCTTGCTCTACAGTTTTTAGAGATACTCCATTTTTAAAAGCTTAATAAGGATTCCCTTATGGTCATCCGTCTTTTAATCCTCTTTACACTGCTTCTCGGGGCATTTCCTCAGGTGCTATCTGCAGCGCCCTTTAAAATTATTCAGGCAGATGAACGCTTGTTGGATGGGCGCCCAGCCCTGATGTTACGTTTTTCCCATCCACTGGCCGAAGCAGATCAAAGCCAATGGAAGATCTCCGTTCTTCTCAAAGATAAACCGGTCAGTGGTCGCTGGGTAAAAAGCGAGGATGGGCAGCAACTCTATTTCCCATTCATACAACCTTCAACCCGCTATGAAATTGCGGTAGAACCGGGAGTTATCGCCAAGGGTGGCGAGCTTCTGCAATTGGGTAAGGTCTATAAGATCAAAACCCAAGCCCGCCCACCCGGCTTTAACTTTGCGGCCAATGGTTTGGTTATTCCGGCCCGTAAAGAGGTTGGCTTACCCATTACCACCGTTAATGTACCGGAAGTGATGGTGGAGTTTATTCGGGTAAAGGATGCAGCAGTCATCAAGTTTGGGGGGATCTTTACATCCCGTGGCCAGCGGGCGATAGAAGCTTGGGAGGCCAGTGATTGGGCAGGAGATGGTGAGAGTGTCTACAGTGGTCGCTACCGTACGGGGGGAGACCCCAACCAGACCCTGACCACCAACCTCCCCATTGGTGAGATACCGCAACTACAGCTACCCGGGCTATATGTTGCTGTCATGCGCCGCCCTGGTCAGTTCCATCAGTACGAAGCCAGCTATTTTTTTGTCACCGATATTGGTCTTCATCTACGCCGTTATGGGAAAAAACAAGCCGAGTTGTTTGCGGTTAGTTTGACCGATGGTCAACCCCTGGCCCATACCGAGATAACCCTGCACCGGGAGGATCTTAAACCCTTAGTGCTCAGAACCAATACACAAGGTCATGTGGCCCTGCGCAGTGACAAAGATCTGTCCGGTCTTATCCTAGCCAGACGCGGCAAACATTTTGCCATGCTTCCCTTGGATCGTAGTGAACTGGATCTCTCGGAATTTTCCATCCATGGGCCCAACCATCAACCGATTAAACCTTTTTTGTTTGGACCCCGTGATCTCTACCGGCCTGGTGAAACTGCTTTAGTTGAGGTACTACAACGGGATCATGATGGCGCGCCTATACCCAAGCGCACACTGTTTTACCAGATCTTCCGCCCCGATGGCCGTTTGGCCAAAAAAGATTGGGTTTTACCCGATGCCCAAGGCTATACCCGCATTATCTTTAAACTACCTGATGATGTTCAAACTGGGCAGTGGCGGGTACAGGTTGCAGCCGAACAAAAACGCCCCGCTGAAGGGGAGTATCGCTTTCAGGTCGAGCCTTTTTTACCCGAACGGTTAAAGCTTCAACTCAAGAATAATCCAACGGGGGCAACCCTAGAGAAGGGCTGGCAGGTTGGTTTACAGGGGGATTTTCTCTACGGCGCCCCTGCAGCTGGGTTACGTGCCGACGTTTTTGCCAGTTTGCATGAGGACACCCACCCGATACCGCAGTGGCCAGACTTTTTCTTTGGCAACAGCACCGCCTCTTCCCGCCTACACCAATGGTCAGAACAAAGCCTGACGCTGGACCAACATGGTCACCAGGTTTTTAACCTACCCCTCGCAGATTTTAAACTACAAGAACCTGCCCAACTTCGTCTAAGGGTGGATCTTAACGAAACCGGTGGTCGTGCGGTTACCCGTACCCTTCGTACTTCCCTATGGCCAGCCCAGCAACTGGTGGGTATACGCCCCCTCTATGACGGGGATTATGCCCCTCGGGACAAACCCACCTCGTTTGAGGTGATCCGTACCGATAAAAAGGGTGCCTTGCTTCAGGCGCAGAATCTACAGATCAAAGTGATCTATGAAGAGCGTAACTACAGTTGGGTCTATAGTGACAGTAGAGGGTGGCACCACAACATCACCAAGTCTGAGTATGCCATTCATGAACAGGATCTAAACCTGGTGCAGGGCAAAAAAGCTACAATCAGCTTTAATGCCCAATGGGGCGACCACCGCCTGGAGATACTCGATCCCTCAACAGGGCTCAAGAGCATTCACCGCTTTAAAGCGGGTTGGTCCCGTGGAGACAACACCCCCAGCGCCCGCCCGGATCGGGTCGCTATGACCTTAGACAAACCCCATTACAACCTTGGTGACACCGTTCAGCTAAGCCTGCGCCCACCCCATGCTGGTCGCACACTGGTGATGGTTGAGTCGGACCAGATGCTCTTTAAAAAATGGGTTGATACACCCGCCCAAGGGACCACGGTGGAGATTCCTGTTGGCCAAAGCTGGAACCGCCATGACCTGTACATATCCACGATGCATCTACGCCCACACGGCATGGATAGTATACGGACCCCCACACGTGCTGTCGGCATGTTGCACCTACCTCTCAACCGGCAGGACCGAAAACTGGCCCTTGAGATTGATGCCCCTACACTTGTAGAGCCGGAACAGACCGTTCAGGCCACCGTGCGTGTCACCGGCTCTCTTCCACCAAAAACCCATATACGACTGGTCGCGGTGGATGTTGGCGTGCTCAACATTACCCGTTTTAAAACCCCGGATCCGAATCGCTTCTTTTTTGAGAAACTGGCCTACAGTGGGCAGATGCATGATCTCTATCATCGGGTTATGGAAGCGAAGAAGGGGGATTGGGCCAAACGCCGCTTTGGGGGCGATATGGACGCTGCAGATCATGGTGGGCCACGGATTAAACCAACGGTCCAGATTGTGGCAATCACCCCTAAGCCTATTGAGCTTGGTGCAGATGGAACGGCTCAAGTGGCTCTAAAGCTGCCAGATTTTAACGGGACGTTACGGTTAATGGCCATAGCCTATACCGATCGTACCTTTGGTCATGCCGAACAAGAGATGGTGGTTCGTGCCCCTCTGGTTATGGAGGCATCAACCCCGCGTTTTATGGCACCCGGTGACCGTAGCCGCTTAAGTCTGGATCTCCATAATCACAGCGAGAAGGATCAAACCCTGATCCTGAGCCTTCAACAAAGCGGCTTGCTTGAGACCACACTGCCACAAAAAATGGTCACCCTAAGCAAAGGTGCGCGCACCACCCTGGTGCTACCCTTACAAGCCAAACCAGGCTTTGGCTCAGGTACCCTGACGATCCACGCCAAAGGGCAAGGGGTAGAGAAACAACGCCAATGGTCTATTGCGGTGCGCCCCCCCTATACCCCCACCACCGAAAGCTACACTCTGGCCCTTGAACCCGGCCAACATTGGGCGCTCTCGGATGACAATCTGAATCAATTGATCCCGGGCACAGCCACCCTGGGGGTGACACTCTCCAACCAACCCCCGATAGATGCAGGGGATGCCATCCGCAACCTTATAAGCTACCCCTATGGCTGCCTTGAACAGACCTCCAGCCGTATGTGGCCGCTGCTTTATGTGGACCCTGCCATGGCCAAGCGCTTTGGTATTAAAAAACCCATGGATCGTAGCACCCGGTTAAAAGCGGTTAAAGCGGGCTTTGAACGTATAGCGGGCATGCAAAAACAGAGTGGAGCCTTTGGTTTATGGAGTAGTCGCAACCCAGAGGAGGCTTGGCTCACCGCCTATGTGGTAGATTTAATGTTCCATGCCATTGAGCAAGGTTTTTCCATTCCCAAACCCCAACTCACTAAGGCTTTACGCTATCTGTTCAAACGCTACCAGCAGCCTGATCGTGGTTTGACCGATGAAGGTAACTTTGCCATCCGCTCCTATGCCGCCTTCCTGCTCTCGTATGCAAAAAAAGCAGCACCGGGTACCTTACGCCAGTTGTATGAAACACGCCCCAAGAAGATGCAGAGCCCCCTACCCTTTGTACACTTGGGGATCGCGATGTTACGCCAGGGCCAGAAACAACGGGGAAGAGAGCTGATCTTGCATGCGCTTAAGACCCCCCGTCAACAGGCCCCCAACGCTCTGTATGACTATGGTTCGACGGTACGGGATACAGCCTGGATCTATGCCCTGTTACATAAAGAGAAGATCGCTAACCTGGATTTAACCCCCTTACTGTTCTCCTTACAAACACAGATGCAAGGTCGCCAGTGGTACAGCACACAAGAGCGCTTTGCCCTATTCCAAGCCTATCGCATGACACGCAAAACCCAGGCAGAGGCTCCGACCTATCAGCTCATAACGATCGATCCAAGCCAAAAACCACGTATTGAAAACCACTCAAAAGAACGAAAATACCTGCGTGCAACCTTAAGTGGCTATGCCAAACAGGCCCCAACAGGTGCCATGCAGAACCTTCACATTCAACGCCGTTATTATACGCTTGAAGGGATAGACCTTGGGGAAGATCTCTCCCGCTTAAAAGTATCCAG
Source organism: Magnetococcus sp. PR-3 (assembly GCF_036689865.1). NCBI lineage: Bacteria > Pseudomonadati > Pseudomonadota > Magnetococcia > Magnetococcales > Magnetococcaceae > Magnetococcus > Magnetococcus organivorans. The sequence goes on along the minus strand of NZ_JBAHUQ010000036.1, from coordinate 27,744 downwards.
TGGTCTGCGGCTTTTGGTCCGGTTAACCGTGCGTAAGGCCAACCGGCATGTCAAACAAGGCTTGATTGAGGATATGCTCCCGGCGGGGTTTGAGATCGAAAACCCCAGGCTTGATCCAAATTTGCAGCTGCCAGACGTGACGATTGATGGCATCAAGCTGCGCGCCAATCAAAGCAAACTGACCCATCAGGAGTTCTTGGAAGATCGCTATATGGCTGCGCTTACCTTTAACAAAGACGCACAAACGGATCTGTTCTACCGCGTTCGTCTGGTCACACCTGGGCGATATCTGGTACCCGGCGTTCGTGTGGAAGATATGTATGCACCCGAGTGGCAAGGCGTTATGCCAAGCAAAGATGTTCTTCATGTCTTGCCCAGGGGGAGTGGTGACCGCTGAAACCGCTGACACCATGGCTGTATAGCATACTGCTCCTCACGGGCGTGCTCTGGGGGCTGGACCATTACTATCCGGCCCCCATCCCGACCCACCATGGGGGTAGTCTGCTCATTACAGATCGCGAAGGCGAACCCCTACGGGCCTTTGCGGATAAACAAGGGGTTTGGCGTCACCCCCTAACCCCCAAACAGGTGGATGACCGCTATTTACAAGCGCTCCTACACTATGAAGATCGCTGGTTCTATCACCACCCAGGGGTCAACCCACTGGCCTTGCTACGGGCTATAGGTCAGTGGGTGCGTCATGGACGCCCCATCTCCGGGGGGTCCACCCTCACCATGCAGGTGGCCCGCATACTAGAGCCCCACCCTCGTACAATTGGGGGCAAAATACGGCAAATGCTCCGAGCCTTCCAACTGGAATGGCACCTCACTAAAGAGCAAATTCTAACGCTATACCTTAATCACACCCCCATGGGTGGCCCCTTGGCGGGGGTTGGCATGGCCAGCCGTACCTATCTGGGCAAACCCCCCATCGATTTAAGCCATGCCGAAGCCGCCCTATTGGCTATTTTGCCCCAAGCACCCAGTTACTTACGCCCAGACCGGCACCCCAAACGGGCGATCAAAGCCCGCAACAAATTGATCCAACGTATGAAAGGGGTATGGGCTGATCACATCTTGGCAGAAGCGCGCTCAGAGCCACTCTTTCCCTATTATGCCCAACAGAGACAATCCGCCCCCCTGCTGGCCCGTCGCTTAAAACCACAGGCAAACGCCACTAAACCTTTAGTCACCACCATTGATGGCACGCTTCAAGCCAGGGTTGAGGCGCGGCTCATCCAGAAAAAAGCCCACCTACCCAGCCGCGTATCCGCCGCTGTGCTGGTTGTAGAGAACGCGTCGCTTGAGGTTCTGGCCTATGCAGGATCGTTGGATTTTCATGACGCAGATCGCTTTGGACATGTCGATATGGTGCAAGGGTGGCGATCCCCAGGTTCGACCTTAAAACCCTTTCTCTACGCCCAGGCTCTGGAGCAAGGGCTTATTCATAGTCAATCCCTGTTGAGTGATGTCCCCATGGGGTTTGATGGCTACCGCCCAGCCAATTTTGATAACCGCTTTAACGGCCCCGTCAGCGCAACAGCCGCCCTGCGCCGCTCCCTGAATTTGCCTGCGGTGGACCTGCTACACCGTATAACCCCAACCACCTTTGTGACCACCCTGCGCCAGGGTGGGCTTACATTACGCCTGCCCCCCAACAGCCGTCCAAACCTCTCCATAATCTTGGGTGGGACGGCAACAACCCTAGAGGGACTAACCACCCACTACGCCCTGCTCGGACGAGAAGGCCGAGTCGGCCCTTTACGATTTTTGCCCACGACCCAGCTTAAGGATTACCCACAGCTCAACAGCCGCACAGCCTGGATCACACACCGGATGCTTAAACGCCCACCGACACAAGCCACAGGACGGAGCCACCAGCCAGGTCAGCCTTTGATCGCCTGGAAAACAGGAACAAGCTATGGCTATCGGGATGCATGGGCCTTAGGCGTAGGATCCTATCACACCGTCGGTGTTTGGTTAGGACGGCCAGATGGCGTACCCGTACCGGGTCAATATGGTGCCATCAGCGCGGCCCCCCTATTGTTTGAACTGTTTGATCTTTTACCTGATCTAAGTCATAAACCCACCCCTTTGACAGAAACCCCACCAAAAGGTGTGGCGCAAACCACAATCTGCTGGCCTTTGGGTTTAGAGCCTCTTAACAGCTCAGACCCTTTATGCCACCAACCACGTCAAGCTTGGGTCTTGTCAGGGACTATTCCACCAACCTTTGGGGATGACGGAGCGGGTCGCATTTACTACTGGCAAAGAGAAGGGGCTGCCCATGCAGAAGGGTGGCTCAATATGGCGTGTCATGCAGAAAAACGGGTTAAGCGCCAAAAAGCCCAATGGCCCATGCGTTTAACCCCCTGGTTGAGTCCTAAGCTCATACAGCGTAGTGCTCTCCCCAAAGCAGATACCAGTTGCCCACAGGGGGTTACCCCCCCATCGGATATCCTGCACTTTCAGGGTTTGGAAGAGGGCGTCATCTTAATGCCCGCAGGAGAAGAGGATAAAGCCCCCCTGATAAGCTTATCTCTACTGGGTGCCAACACGCCCGTTGCGTGGTTAATAAACGGTTACTTAAAACAACAATCTTCGCCTGAAATCCCCTTTAGCTACCGCTTTACTAAACCGGGGGAATACCGCATAACCGCACTGACAGAAGGCGGAGAAACGCTGAGCCGGAACCTGACCGTCCGAACACATAAACATGAATAACTTCTTAGCGTTACTTTTGCAGTATTTCTTCCGCAAATATGTCGGCGACACTTCATTCATACCACCAATAATATCTATCTAATTATTCATTTTGTTGAATAATTTTTCATCATTGTGCATATTCTATGGGCAAACTTGTAAGATTTTGCCCGATACCTACAATATTTAGTGAGGAAGGAAAGCCATTATGTTTGGCCCTCTTAAAGATCTGAAACTCAAATGGCAATTGATGATTCTTTTTCTTGCCGTGGGGCTAACTCCCCTTTTGATCAGTATCTTTACAGCCTCTCAATCTGCGACCTCTGCTTTGATGGACACCGCCTACAATCAGTTACAGTCGGTGCGTGAAATCAAAAAGGTTCAGATTGAAAAATATTTTAATGAACGCCAAGGGGATATGGGTGTTCTGGTAGAGACGGTAGAAACGCTAAGTGAAGAGGCGTTTGCCAAGCTTACAGCTGTTCGAGAGACCAAACGTTCTGCGGTAACCCGCTATTTGGAGACAGTTTCCAACCAAGCCTCCCTATTTGCACGCAACCCCTCCACTGTGGTCAACATGCGCCGCTTTCGTACAGAGATTGCGGATTATGAAGATCTGGAAGCCACCACAGGCCTGGATACCCAGGGTGTTAAAAAAAGTTTGGCCGATTACTATACCAACCACTTTGGCAAAACCTACCAAGCTAAACGTGGAACCGCCCCTACAAGTGATCTTTTAGAGCAGTTAGACACAACCGCCTTAGCCATGCAGTACCACTACATTGCCAACAATTCACACCCACTGGGTAACAAACATCAGTTAGACGCCGCCAGTGATGGTTCTACCTATAGCGAGCACCACCGCCAAGCCCACCCCTATATGCGTGATTTCCTAGAACGTTTTGGATATTACGATATCTTTTTGGCAGATATTGAGACAGGGCGCATTGTCTATTCTGTTTTTAAGGAGCTCGACTATGGGCTCTCTTTGAAACAGGGCTCCCTTGCCAAGACCAATTTTGCCCAGGCTTTTAAAGCAGCTGCGGCCTCGAACACACCCGGTAGTGTGCATGTGGTGGACTTTGCCCCCTATTGGCCCAGCTATGAGGCACCTGCAGGGTTTATTGCCTCCCCCATTTTTGATGGAGGGAAAAAAATTGGTGTGGCACTCTTCCAATTTCCCATTGATCGCCTAAACAGCATTATGTCTGAACGGGCTGGTATGGGTAAAAGTGGTGAGACCTATCTGGTTGGCCCTGACCAGTTGATGCGCTCTGACTCCTTTTTAGATCCAAAGCACCATACTGTGGAAGCTTCATTCCGCGATCCCGTTAAAGGCAAAGTGGATACCCTAGCCTCTCGTCATGCTATTGCAGGAAAAGCAGAAACCCGTGTGGTACAGGACTACAACAACAATCCGGTCCTCTCCTCCTACGCCCCCATCAAAGTGGGAGACATTACCTGGGGCTTGTTGGCTGAAATTGATGTGGCCGAGGCCTTTAGCCCTGTGGATAAAAAAGGGGAGGAGTTCTTTAAACGCTATATTGATATGTATGGCTATTATGATCTGTTCTTGATCAATCCGGATGGCTTTGTCTACTACACAGCAACCCGTGAGGCCGATTATCAAACCAACATGGTCAGTGGTCAATATAAGGACTCCAACCTGGGTAAGTTGGTACGCCAAGTTATTGAAACAAAAAAAATCGGTTTTGCTGACTTTGCCCCCTACGCCCCCAGTAATGGCGCCCCAGCCGCCTTTTTAGCCCAACCTTTGGTTGTGGATGGCCAAATTCTGACCATTATTGCGGTACAACTGCCTTTGGAAGGCATTAACGGCATCATGCAAGAACGTACGGGTATGGGGGAGACCGGCGAAACCTACCTGGTTGGCCCTGACAAACGCATGCGTTCAGACTCGTTCCTCGACAAACAAGGGCACTCTGTCAAAGCTTCATTTGCTGGCACCATTGCTAAAAATGGGGTGGATACAGAAGCCGTTAGGGAAGCTCAGGCTAACAAAGTGGATGCCCGGGTCATTGTTGACTATAACGGAAACCCCGTTCTATCCGCCTTTACCCCTGTCCAGGTGTTTGACCAAAAATGGAGCCTGTTGGCAGAAAAAGATGAAGCCGAGGTTCTGATCCCAGTCCACGCTCTACAGCAGTTTATGTACGCCGTTGCACTGGTTGCCGCCATTCTGGTAACCCTGGTCGCCATTATGGTTGCACGGGCACTGGCCAATAAACTGGGTATTGAGCTTAATGATCTGATCGAAATTTTCCGTCGTATCAGTATGGGTGACCTGACGGTGGAGCTGGGGGATGTGCCGAAGGACTCCGTCGCTTCCCACCTGAAAAAAATGCGCCAATGTCTGATCGGCTCGGTACGGACCCTGGCCTTGCAGTCCCACTCGCTTTCAGCTGTGGTTAGTGAACAGGATCTAACCAATACCAAGCTGCGCCAAGCCTCTCAGGAAAACCATACCATGGCCCGCTCTGTGGTGGCTGAGAATGATAAAATTGACTCTGAAATCAGTGATCTAGGGGATATCCTTAACACCTCAGATGTCAGTTTGGTCGCGTTAGGGGAAACCGCACAAACTCTGTCAGAAAATGTGAACACCATTGCTGCGGCCTCCGAAGAAGCAAGCCAGAATGTAAGCACCATGGCTTCGGCTGCTGAAGAGATGACCTCCAACATTGATCAGGTCAATACCAGCCTTAACTCAGTAGGTAGTGCCATTCAATCTGTGGTTGAAGCGGTGGAGGAGATGTCCTCTTTGACGGAGATTGTTTACGAGGGTGTTGAACGGGCAGAGAGCACCTCTAAAGAGGCCACCAGTAATACACAATCGACCCAAGAGATCATGAATGCCCTTTCACAATCCACCGATGAGATTGTCAAAGTGGTAGGAATGATCAAGAACATTGCAGATCAAACCAACATGCTGGCCCTCAATGCCTCTATTGAAGCCGCAGGTGCTGGTGAAGCGGGTAAGGGCTTTGCGGTGGTGGCCAATGAGGTCAAAGAGCTGGCACAACAGACAGCAGATGCGACGAAGCAGATCGATGATAAAACCTCAGAAATCCGGGAAAAAAGCCGTAGTGCACGGGATGCCACCCAGTACATTGGTGATCTCATCAATCAGCTTAATACCATCAATGATGACATCTCCAACGCCATGTCCAGCCAGGGGGAAGCGGTCGATCGCATTGTACAATCCATTGATCAGGTCGATCAGGATAACAAAGAGGTCATCCGCAATGCGGCTGAACTGAGCGAAGCCTCAAGTGAAGTGGCACGAGCAGCTCTGGAGGCCGCCACAGGTACCCAAGAGATTGCCCAATCCACCACCAATATCGCTTCTGGTGCAGAAGAGGTTGCTGAAAACACGGCTAAAGTACGGTCCAACCAAGAGCAGACCAAAGAGTTTACTAAACAGGTCTTCCACTCCTCTGCCCTGGTACAGAAGGTTATGTTGCAGAGTATGGATATGAGCGACCGGTTGGACGGTTACGTCGCTGGAGCGGTCAGCCTTTTGGATGTCGCTCTGGACAGCAGTAAATCACTGGATGAAGCACAAAAACGCTTCAATGCAGGTAAAGCGCTCTTTGATGTTGAAGCGATCAAACGGGACCAGCTGGCCTGGATTGAACAGCTCATTCAACAGCTGCGTGGACACCACCGTATTCAGGTAGAAAAAATCCCTGAAGAGAACCAAACGCCCTTTGGTCAGTGGTATCACAACCCTGTGACCCAACAGTTCCATAGTAGTGATGAGACTTTCCAATCCATGGGACCTTTACATAACAAGCTCTATGCGACCCTAACTGAGATTGTAGAACTGGCCCATGAACATAAAATGGACCAAGCCAATGCCCGCTTGGAAGATTTGCATGCCATGCGCAAAGATCTGTTTGAATCCCTGGATATTGTCTATATTGGGATTGACGCTTGTTAGAAGTGAAGCCTAGAAGCTGAATATCAAGGGCGTTTCCTTGCGGGAAACGCCCTTTTTATTCCTACCGAAACCCTGATTACTTTTTCCATGGCCTTCCAGCGCGCGCATAAACCAATCATTCATCGCTTAGCGCCATTTATGCCGCTCCTCTCTGAGTGGATATATCAGTGCATTAATTCATCCACAAGAATTAAAAACCAGAGTAGAATCTTGCAGAAGATCTACCCCGTACCGATTACTGTTGGGAGCTGAGCATTATGTCTATTGACCCGAACTTATTGGATCAGCATGCACCGTTGGCTCAGTTACCCCCCAAGGTTAAACAGCAAATCTGTACACAAGCCAAAGTGATATCCATACCGGCACAAACGTTGGTGTTTGATGAAGGCCACGCCTGCCAAGCCCTCCCCTTTCTCTTATCGGGCTCTATTCGTGTTTTTAAACAAGGGGAAAGTGGACGAGAGATCAGCCTATATCGGGTAAGCCCTGATGAGCTATGCATCATCACCTTAAGCTGTTTAATGGGGGCAAGCGCCTACCCCGCCACCGGTGTTACCGATACTGAGGTCACAGCGATTGCACTAGCCCGACCACTGTTTTTAGATCTTATCCGTCAAGAACCCTGTTTTCGTGATTTGGTTTTTGCCTCATACGGAAACCGGTTAAGTGAGTTGATGCAGTTGGTTGAAGCGGTAAGTTTTCAAAAGTTAGATCAACGCCTTGCCGCGCTCTTGGTACAAGGCCCAGATACGCTTGAAGGCTCCCACCAGCAACTGGCGGATGAGCTGGGCAGCGTCCGTGAAATGATTAGTCGTCTGTTAAAGCAGTTTGAGGCACGAGGCTGGATTACACTGGGCCGAAAACGCATCGATATTAAGGATCGTGCCGCATTAATCGCGTTTAAAGCCGGAGAAGTGTGACCAAAGTCACTGAGGATAAGAGGCAGCTGTTCTATAAAGGTGCTCAATGGATGGTGCTTTTGACTTTATAACACGGAGAACAGACCATGAATGCAAATGTTGGCGGTATTGACCGCATTTTACGTATCGTTGCCGGTATCGCCCTTATTGTCTGGGCTGTTGCCCTGGAAGGTCCCATTTGGGCCTGGATTGGTATTGTCCCTTTGGCTACCGGTGCCATCAAATTCTGCCCTCTCTACCCCATTTTTGGCATCAGCAGCTGCGCCAAACCTGAGTAAAATAAACCGAGGCCTCTCTTTAAAGGGGGGCCTCGTGTTACGCCCCCCCAAAAAAAACGCACCGGCAGAACCGGTGCGTAGAGCTAGGCAATACATGTTGTAGCTCATCGCTACATCTCTCACTTAAGCAGCACTACTCTGCCTGGCTTCCAGCATCTGTTTAATCTCTGGCAAACAACTACCGCAGTTACTACCCGCTTTTAGCTGTTGGGTCACCTCAGCAACGGTGGTTACCCCTTTGGCCATCAACCCTTCAATCGCCACGGTGTCCACCCCAAAGCAGGCACACACACCACGACCACGGGATTGATTACTACAGCTACGCACACTCTGCCCCATCATCAACTGCAGACGGTCCGCTGGTTGGCTGAAATCTTTGCTAAACAGTTGGGCATAATCCTCAGGCTGTGGGTAGAGCTGCTGAGCATCCATAAACAGAGCCCGTTGCAACAGACCATCCTTCAACACTGAAATGCGGAAACGGTGTCGCGCAGGATCAGCAAACTCCAACCATTCCCCAGAACCATCACACCCCAGCCAGCGTCTCAGATCTGTTTTCCAATCCTTCAATGCGGCCAGACCTTCCAGTCTATAGAGCCACAACCCTTCGGAAATCGGAATCCGGTACCAATGTAACCCTTTTTCCTGCAACGCTAAGGGTTCACGACTTAGCATCCACCCATACCAATGGGTCTCAACTGCGCAGAGCGCCACAGCACTCTGTTTAAGCTCAGGCTGACCAGAGTAAGGGTCTGTGACAGGTGCCATGAGACCATTCACCAGTGCTTCACTGGCAAAACCATCACTCCAATGCATGGGAAGATAGAGATCACCTTGTTTCTGATCTTCCGTAATCTGGGCACGCACCACCACCTGCCCGCGTGTGTTATAGAGTCGGCAGAGCCCACCATCCTCAACACCGACCGATTGGGCATCTTCAGGATGTATCGCCACCATAGGTTCTGGTATATGTGTCTGTAACGTTGGGGCCACACCTGAGCGGGTCATGGTATGCCACTGATCCCGAACTCGACCGGTATTTAATATAAAAGCGTGGGTATCCGATACAGAGGCCTGTGAACCACGGGGCTGGATCTCTAACAAATGAGCTCTGGAAGAGAGGGTGTGATAGCCCCCCTCACTGTAGAGCCGTTTGGTTCCCCCATGCCCCACACTAGGGACCGGCCATTGGATGGGCTGCATCTGCTCATACTGCGCATCACTCTGGTTGGCCAAGCCACTGATGTTAAAGGCGCGTTCCCCATCATTTTCAAAACCAGACAATGCCGCATGTTCACTAAAAATGGCGGCAGGGCCACTGTAGTGGAAGGCATCGTAATACCCCAAGTATTGAGCTACTTGCTGAATAATCCACCAATCGGGTTTGGCCTCACCTTGGGGGGAAGCAAAACTGCGTTGACGTGAAATACGACGCTCGGAATTGGTGACCGTGCCATCTTTTTCACCCCAGGTACAGGCTGGCAGCTTAACATGCGCATACTGTGCGGTATCACTGTTAGCCACAGCATCCGAAACAACAACCAGCTCACATTTTTCCAGCGCTTTTCTTACTTTATGTGTATCCGGCAAGCTCACCATGGGGTTGGTTGCCATAATCCACAATACTTTGATTTTACCCGCCTCAATGGCATCAAACAGATCCACAGCCATCAAACCAGGGGTTTCTGGAATGTGCTCCGCCCCCCAGAACCGTTTTAACCGGTCCCTATCCTCTGCGGAGCCCAATTCCAGATGAGCCGCTAACTGATTGGCCAAGGCCCCAACTTCACGCCCCCCCATGGCATTGGGTTGGCCCGTCAACGATAACGGCCCCATACCTGCCTTACCCAGGCGCCCAGTCAACAGGTGGCAGTTTAAGATCGCATTGACCTTATCACTCCCACTGCTGGACTGGTTAATACCCTGGGAATAGACAGAGACCGTCTTCTCTGTCTGCGCAAACCATTCAAAAAAGGTCTTCACATCCTGCTGTGCTAACCCACATTGACGGGCCACCACTTCCGCACCGGCGGAGTAGTGCATCGCCAGCTCAATGATCTGATTATCCACACGGACATGCTTATCCAGATAGCTCAGATCTGCTTTGTAGTTACGAATAAGATCATGGAAAAGCCCCATCCACAGGGTGCTATCCTTACCCCCATCAATGGCCAGATGCAGATCTGCCCCCGCTACCGTGGCCGTTTTACGGGGATCAATCACCACAATGCGCATCTCAGGACGTGCCTGTTTTGCCGCCATTAGCCGTTGATGCAACACCGGGTGACACCACGCCATATTGGAACCGGTGATCACTACGAGATCAGCCTCTTCCAGATCTTCATAGCAGGTTGGCACCACATCCGCCCCAAAAGCCCGCTTATGTCCCACCACAGAGCTGGCCATACAGAGCCTGGAGTTACTATCGATATTGGCACTACCGATGAATCCCTTCATCAGCTTATTGGCCACATAGTAATCCTCTGTGAGCAGTTGGCCCGACACATAGAACGCCACAGAATCTGGTCCATGTTCCAGCACACTTTGCTTAATACCCTCCGCCACCCGAGTGATGGCAGCATGCCAGTTGGCCTGCTGCCCATCCACAACCGGATGCAACAGCCGAGCATCCATCGACATGGTTTCATCCAGAGCCGCACCTTTAACACAGATACGACCTTGATTCGCCGGATGTCCGACATCACCCCGAATGGAGTTGATGCCTTCACCGGTTTCATTCATCTCCACCGTTAAGCCGCAGCCGGTGCCACAGTAAGGACAGGTGGTTTGGATGGCGCAGGGTTTACTCATGATGTTGGCTCGAGTTTAAGGAACAGTTCATCCCCCTCCATTTTGGTGGGAAAATGGCCTGCACACCCTTCATCAGGACCAACCGTACCACCCGTAGAGAGATCAAAAGTCCAGTTATGTAAAGGACATGTCACCTTGGCTCCATGCACAATCCCCTGGGCCAAAGGACCCTTTTTATGGGGGCACGTATTGGCCAGAGCATGGATCTCATCCTTCAGGGTCCGGAAGATGGCAATTTCACCATACGCTTCGGTTTTCACCACACGGGCACCCTGTTGAGGAATATCATTTAAACGACCGATTCGATGCCAAACGCTCATGCCACTTTCTCCTTACCACCTGTAATGTAGGTCAGCGGTTTAAACTCATAATCTTCCAGACCTTCGGCACGGGCCTTCCAGGGATCAGGTAGATCTTTTTGTACCTTACGGAAACGCTCTGCCAGCTCTTGACGGCGGGCATCGTTCTCCACCAGCTCTTGCTTGAGATATTCCACGCCAACACGCTCGACCCATGGGGCTGTACGCTCTAGATATTTGGCCTCTTCACGGTAGAGTTGCAGATAGGCGGCGTTATACTCCAACACCTCTTCTGCCGTCTCTACTTTGCAGAGCAGATCTGTCACACGAACCTTCAAACCACCATTACCACCCACATGCAGTTCCCAACCGGAATCCACAGCGACCACCCCAAAATCCTTAATGGTGGCTTCGGCACAATTTCGCGGACAACCAGAGACGGCAACTTTATATTTATGGGGGGTCCAACAGTTCCAGATCAGTTTTTCAATTTCGACACCCATGGTTTCGGAATCCTGCGTACCAAATCGGCACCAGTTACTACCCACACAGGTTTTCACTGTGCGCATGGATTTACCGTAGGCCCCACCGGAGACCATGTTATGAGCTGCCAAGCGAGACCACACCTCAGGGAGATCCTCTTTGCGCACACCCAACATGGTAATACGCTGACCACCGGTAATTTTCACCTCAGGCAGCTTAAACTCCTCCACGATATCTGCGATCACCCGCAGCTCTTGAGCCGCGGTAATACCACCCCAAATACGGGGGATAACGCTGTAGGTGCCATCTTTTTGGATATTGGCGTGCACACGTTCATTGATGAAGCGACTTTGGGGGGCATCTTCATGCTCATCAGGATGGTGCGCATGGATGTAGTAGTTGATGGCCTGACGACACATGGGGCAGCCATCTTCACTTTTCCAATCCAGTGTCTTCATGGCCATGGGGATAGAGGTCAACTTCTGATCCCGCACAGCTTGGCGGACACCATCACTGGTCAGATCCGTACAACCGCACAGAGATTTTTCAGTGGGCGCAATATAGTCCCCACCCAAAGTATCAGCCAAAACCTTTTCAACCAGACCCGTACAACCACCACAGGAGCCAGATGCCTTGGTGTGCAACTTAACTTCATCAATGGTCGTCAGCTTTTTTTCTAAAATCGCCGTAACCACCTGCCCCTTGGTAATACCGTTACAGCCACAGATCTCCTGACTGTCGGGAATGGAAGCCACACTCTGACCATGACCAGAATCACCCAAGTGCGCTTGACCAAACAGAATATGGTCACGCATGGCACTGATATCAGCCCCATCACGGATCATCTCCAGATACCAAGGTCCATCCATGGCATCACCCAGCAGTACAGCCCCAACCAGGGTATCCCCCCGGACCACCAGCTTTTTGTAGACACGCTGGTTGAAGTCCTGGAACAAAATTTCATCGGTCTGTTCATCCCCGAGGAAATCCCCAGCAGAGAACAGATCCACCCCAGTAACCTTTAAACGGGTTGAGGTGGTCGAACCAGTATAGGTTACAGGCTCTTCAACACCCGCAAGATGCTGTGCCAACACCTTGCCCTGCTCAAACAAAGGGGCCACCAGACCGTAGGTCATACCACGGTGCTCAACACACTCACCCACAGCATGGATGCTGACATCCGACGTCGTCATGTGGTCATTAACCACCACACCGCGGTTGGTTTCCAAACCGGTCTGTTTGGCCAGATCGGTATTGGGGCGAATACCCACCGCCATCACCACCAGGTCCGCCTCAATCTCTTCACCATCTTTAAAGCGCAGACCCGTTACCCGTTCTTGACCCAAAATGGCTTCGGTTTGGGCCCCCATACGGAACTTAAGGCCACGCCCTTCGAGCTCTTCCTTAAGCATGGCGGCAGAGACACCATCCAACTGGCGCTCCATGAGGATCTCCATCAGATGCACAACCGTCACATCCATACCCTGCTTCAGCAGACCAATCGCAGCTTCCAACCCCAACAATCCACCACCAATGACCACAGCCTTCTTATGGCTCTGGCTTACTTCAATCATGGACTCGACATCTTTAATGTCACGGAAGGAGACCACCCCATCCAGATCAATACCTGGAAAAGGGATCATGACCGGGTTGGATCCTGTTGCCATCAACAACTCATCATACCCATGCTGTTTACCATCTGCCGCAGTCACCAACTTGGCCGCAGCATCAATGGAAACCACCGGGTTGTCCGTATTCAGAGTAATACCGTTCTCTTCATACCAGTTGCGATCATGGGTAATGATATCCGCCACTGTTTTTTCACCCGCCAAAACAGATGAAAGCAGGATCCGATTATAGTTACCGTGGGGCTCAGCACCAAAAACGGTGATCTCATAGCTTTCAGGAGCCAGGGTTAACAGCTCTTCCAGGGTGCGGGTACCGGCCATGCCGTTACCGATAACCACCAGGCGCTTGCGCGGTGCGTTCATGTGGGAACCTCTCCGTGGGTTTAGCGGTGCCCTGTTCGCGTTCAACACGCCCCAGGGCAGAAAAAAACCATAAAAAAACGCCCGCACAAGCACCTCCTGGTTCCATATGTATAAAGGAACAGGTAAGCGTTATACGGACGTCGTTATCCACACAGCCCCTCAGTGGGCTGCTATATATTCAATTGTTGTCCACTTCTTTGCAGACACCCCAAACTATTACAAACACCGTGCCACACTCTATATCATGGATTCATAATATTAATATCCTATTGTATAATTTGGGATTTTTATGCACACCACCCAAACAAACCCACATAATCTCTCTTTTTTAATCATTGTCATGAGATAAATTGCTTCTTTTTGCATCACACATCCACAAGCACAGGCCAACAGGGTACATTCTTCTTATTTTTTCTTATACTTAGACTGAAACAAAAACCATCCCTATCCAGACATAAGTTTCTTCTTGTATTGATTTATACCTAGAAATTCACCTTCACTTTCATAGCGTTGCCAGCTCCCCCCAAAGCCGTTTAAAAGCTGCCTAAATTGTGTGCATTGTGATCGCTTTTGGAGCAGTCTTTATCATAGGGTTCACACCTATATTTTGTGCTGCAAAATAGCTAATACTCAATTATTTATGCTTACTTACAGCAACTTACAAAGACAAGCAAATCATTATAATCGATATTGGCACACTCCTTGAGATAGGGAAGCAGGTACCAACGCTGGTACCTCGATACAACAAGATTGATTCAACTCCACCGTTTGGAGTTTTCAGGCAACGCCGCCTCTCACGAACACATATGAAGATATATGTGTCCGTAGGAGGCGGCGTTTTTTGTTTTTATAGATCTTTTAGACGGTCCATGCGCCCCAACGGTGCGGCACATGGACTAACTAACAAAAGGAAGCATCATGATAAACCGTTGGTTTGATCAGAAAAGCATCTCCCGCCGTACTGTGATGGGTGCTGTAGGTGCCGTGGCCATGATGGGCCTGCTGGGTAGCAAACCTGTACTGGCTGAAGAGTTACCGGTTGAGAAGGATGAACTGAAGCTGGGTTTCATTAAACTGACCGATATGGCGCCACTGGCCATTGCCTATGAAAAAGGCTTTTTTGAAGATGAGGGGCTCTACGTCACTCTGGAACCCCAAGCCAACTGGAAAGTTCTGTTGGATCGCGTGATTTCAGGGGAGCTGGATGGTGCCCATATGCTGGCGGGGCAACCCCTAGGTGCCACCATCGGTTTTGGTACCAAGTCAGAAGTCATCACCGCATTTTCTATGGATCTGAACGGAAACGGCATTACGGTTTCCAATGAGATCTGGAAAGAGATGAAGAAGCACGTCCCTAAGGGTTCCGACGGCAAGCCCGTACACCCGATTAAAGCGGACGCCCTGAAACCGGTGGTGGATGCCTACCGGGCCGAAGGTAAACCATTCAACATGGGTATGGTCTTCCCGGTTTCCACCCACAACTATGAGTTGCGTTACTGGCTTGCTGCTGGTGGCATTCACCCTGGTTTTTACTCTAAAACCGACACCTCAGGGCAGATCGGTGCGGAAGCTCTGTTGTCGGTTACCCCCCCACCCCAGATGCCTGCAACCATGGAAGCTGGCACCATTTACGGCTACTGCGTGGGTGAACCCTGGAACCAGCAGGCTGTGTTTAAAGGCATTGGCGTCCCTGTGGTTACCGATTACGAAATCTGGAAAAACAACCCAGAAAAAGTATTTGGTGTGAGCCGCAAATGGGCCGATGCCAACCCCAACTCTCACCTAGCCCTGGTTAAAGCATTGATCCGTGCAGCCATTTGGTTGGATGAAAACCAAAATGCCAACCGTCCTGAAGCGGTGAAAATCCTGTCGAAATCCGAATACGTGGGTGCCGACAGTGAGGTTATTGCCAACTCCATGACCGGTACCTTTGAGTATGAAAAAGGCGACAAGCGTGATGTGCCTGATTTCAACGTCTTCTTCCGCTACTTTGCCACATACCCCTACTATTCTGATGCCATTTGGTACCTGACCCAAATGCGTCGCTGGGGCCAGATCACCGATGAGAAGCCAGACAGCTGGTTCCATGAAGTTGCCAAAAAGGTCTACCGCCCTGAGATCTACCTAAAAGCTGCTGAGCTGCTGATTGCCGAAGGTAAAGCCAACAAAGCGGACTTCCCTTTTGGGACGGATGGCTACCGCGCTCCACAAAAGCACTTCATTGACAACATTGTCTATGATGGCCACCAACCCAACCAATACCTTGGTAAGTTCCCCATCGGTCTCAAAGGTAAACAGACCGCTGAGCAAGCCATAACCGCCAGCCGTTAATACACGCCCACCCTCCGATCTTTTTATAAAGATCGGAGGGTCTTAAAAGACTTTTATCCAACCTGATCCGGGGGATCAAAATCATGTCTGAAGCCGCGACGCTCACGGGAGAGCAAGCGCCCGAAACCAAAGAGCAACAGCGCGAGGCGCGCCGTTCCCGCTTTCACGCCCGTATCAACCGGGCAACGCCCTACCTGAATGTCACGGGCCTAGGCTGGATTGTACCTTTGATGAAGATCATTGGTGGTGAAAGCCCCAAGGCTCAGCTGGGGGAATTCTGGCGTTTATTGATTGTACCTCTTCTGGCCATCGGTCTTTTTTTGGCCACTTGGGGCGCCCTGGCTCCACAGATTCAAACCAGCCTTGGTGAGATCCCCGGACCCGCCTTGGTGGGCCAACAGGTTGTTAATCTCTACGATGAACACGTCGAAGAACGGCTTAAGGCCGAAGCCTTTTATGAAAGGCAAGAAAAACGTAACGCCCGCAAATTGGCCAAAAACCCAGATGCCAAAACCAAATGGCGCCAATATACCGGCAAACCGACCTATTTTGATCAGATTGTCACCTCTCTTATCACGGTCTTTACCGGGTTTTTAATTGGCTCTCTGGTCGCCATACCACTCGGGGTTGTCTGTGGACTTTCTAAAACCCTTAATGCGGCGTTCAATCCACTGATCCAAATTTTCAAACCGGTTTCTCCCCTGGCGTGGCTACCCCTGGTTACCATGGTTGTCAGCGCACTCTATGTCAGTGATGATCCCATGTTTGAAAAAGCCTTTCTCACTTCAGCCATCACAGTGACCCTCTGTTCACTGTGGCCCACGCTGATTAATACTGCTGTTGGTGTGGCCTCTATTGATAAAGACCTTATGAATGTGGGTCGGGTACTACAACTGACATGGTGGACCCGTATTACCAAACTGGTGATGCCCTCCTCCTTGCCTTACATCTTTACCGGGCTTCGTCTCTCTTTGGGTGTGGGCTGGATGGTATTGATTGCCGCTGAGATGCTGGCACAAAACCCTGGCTTGGGGAAATTTGTGTGGGATGAGTTCCAGAACGGCTCTTCCCAGTCACTGGCTAAAATTATGGTGGCGGTCTTTACCATTGGCATCATCGGCTTTGTACTAGACCGGGTTATGTTGGCCATGCAAGCCATGGTTAGCCACGGCGAAGTACGTTAATCCAACCGACCAAACCATGCCTGGGGGGCACTATGCCCCCCAGGTTTATCAATAGAGACACAATTGGGAGAATCCCCATGGCTTTCCTGGAATTTACCAACGTCAGCAAATCTTTCGGTGATGGCAGTGAGCGTAATGAAGTACTGAAAGATCTCAATCTTCAGATTGAAGAGGGCGAGTTTGTTGCGATTTTGGGATTCTCTGGCTCCGGCAAGAGCACCTTAATTAATCTCATTGCCGGTTTAAACGAGCCCGACAGTGGTACCATTACCCTGAGGGGGGCACCTATTAAAGGGCCAGGGCCTGACCGTGGTTTGGTCTTCCAAAGTTATTCGTTAATGCCTTGGCTCACGGTACAAGGTAATATTGCCCTGGCCGTAGACAGTGTACATAAAGAAAAAAGCCTGGAAGAGCGCACAGCCCTGACCCAAAAGTATATTGATATGGTTGGGTTAAGCCATGCGGGGGATCGACGCCCTTCTGAGCTATCAGGCGGGATGCGCCAACGGGTATCTGTGGCACGCGCCCTGGCCATGAACCCTGAGATGTTGCTGCTGGATGAGCCCCTATCCGCCCTGGATGCTTTGACCCGAGCCAAGCTTCAAGATGAAATTGAGATGATCTGGGAGCAAGACCGCAAAACGGTTATTTTGATCACCAATGATGTGGATGAAGCACTTTTACTGGCGGACCGGGTTATTCCACTTAATCCAGGCCCCAATGCGGATTTAGGCCCCTCTTTTAAAGTGGACCTGCCCCGCCCAAGAGATCGTACAACCATTAATAACAATGAAGATTTTAAGCGCTTACGCAAATCCATTACCGGTTATATGATGGATGCTGCCAAAAGCAAAGCCGCCTCCTTGGAAAGCAATGTTACTTTACCGGATGTGCAGCCTATTCTACCCGGTGGACAGTTGCCCAAAGCTTATAAAGATGTTGCCAGCACCCCCACACTGCGTGTGGACCGCTATGTTGAATTTTATCAGGTACAAAAGACTTACCCCACCCCCAAGGGGCCACTTACAGTGGTTGAAGACTTTACCTTGAACATGAAAAAAGGGGAGTTTGTTACCCTCATTGGCCACTCTGGCTGTGGCAAATCTACCGTGCTCTCCATGGTTGCAGGTCTTAACGAGATCAGTGATGGCGGTATTATCCTGGATGATAAAGAGGTCTATACAGCGGGCCCTGATCGGGCGGTTGTCTTCCAATCCCCCAGCCTATTTCCCTGGCTGAGCGCCCGTGAGAATGTGCGTCTGGGTGTAGAGCGTGTCTACCCCCACGCCTCACAGGCTGAACGTCATGATATTGTAGACTACTATTTAAGCCGGGTTGGTTTGGGAGACGCCATGGACCGCCGGGCTGAAGATCTGTCCAACGGCATGAAGCA
Source organism: Magnetococcus sp. PR-3 (assembly GCF_036689865.1). Taxonomy (NCBI): domain Bacteria; kingdom Pseudomonadati; phylum Pseudomonadota; class Magnetococcia; order Magnetococcales; family Magnetococcaceae; genus Magnetococcus; species Magnetococcus organivorans. The sequence goes on along the minus strand of NZ_JBAHUQ010000036.1, from coordinate 9,387 downwards.
ACGCGTGGGCATTGCCCGGGCATTTGCACTGTCACCCAAACTACTGCTCCTTGACGAACCCTTCGGCATGCTGGACTCTCTAACCCGATGGGAGCTACAAGATGTGCTTATGGAGGTCTGGTCTCGCACCCAAGTCACCGCCGTGTGTGTCACCCACGATGTGGATGAAGCCATTTTGCTGGCGGACCGGGTTGTGATGATGACCAATGGCCCCAAAGCCCGTATCGGCAATATTATGGAAGTTGATATGCCGCGCCCCCGTACCCGTAAGGCTCTGCTTAGCCACCCAGACTATTACAAATACCGTGAGGAACTACTCACCTTCCTGGAAGAGTATGAGCGTGGTTCGGTAAAAAAAGATAAAAAAGCCGAGGCTAAACCCAAACAGCAAGCGGCTTAAACCAACGATTGAGAGCCCATGTCTGACGATTGCCCCATCAACATCTTGGTTATCGACGAAGACCCGGACCGTGCTGCCATTTTGGAACAAGGGTTGGTAGAGGGCGACTATGCCCGCGTCATGTTGATCCACAACTTGACCAATTTGGAAGGGCGAATTGCCGCACTGGAACCTGATGTCATCCTTATTAATTTAGAAAACCCGGACCGGGATACTTTAGAGAACATGTATCAAGTCTCCCGGTCCGTGGCACGTCCCATCGCCATGTTTGTAGATCAATATGAACCTGGGCGTATGGAGGAGGCGATCGAGGCCGGTGTTTCGGCCTATGTGGTCGACGGACTAAAAAAAGAGCGGGTAGGCCCCATTGTTGAGATGGCCATTTCACGGTTCCGCATGTTTGACCGCTTGCGCAAAGAGCGGGACGATGCCCGAAATGCCCTACAAGAGCGTAAACGGATTGAACGGGCCAAAGGGCTTTTAATGGAGAGAAAAGGAATCTCCGAAGAGCAGGCCTACCATGCCATGCGCAAAGCCGCCATGCAGGAAAATCGTAAACTGGTGGAGATTGCTGACAGCCTTATCACCGCTCTACAGATGGATATCTAACGCTATGTCACCGCACCCTACTCTACCAAGTAAGCGCACACCGATCCGAGTTGGTTTTGTCCCTTTGCTGGACTGTGCCAGCTTGATCGTAGCCCAAGAAAAAGGCTTTGCTCATGCCCACGGGGTTGATTTAAAGCTGGAAAAAGTCGGTGCTTGGGCGGCCATTCGAGATAAAATAGCCTGCGGTAGTTTAGATTGTGCCCATATGCTCGCAGGTATGACCCTTGCGCTACATATGGGGTTACAGAGCATCTCTACCCCCATGCTTGCCCCCATGAGCCTTGGCCAGGGTGGTAACGCCATTACCTTAGCCCCCTGGCTTATGCGCGCCATGCAAGTGGCCGACCCCAAAGCCATGGCCGGCCCACCTGCTTGGCGAAACCAAGCATTGGCCAAGGTCATACATACCCGCAAACAGTTGGGCGAACCCCCTTTAAAATTTGCGGTGGTCTACCCCTTTTCCAGTCACAATTATGAACTGCGTTACTGGCTCGCTGCCGCTGGGATTGATCCGGATGAAGATGTTGAGATCCGAGTGACCCCACCCCCGCGCATGGTCAAGAGTTTGCGCAGTGATGGCATTAGCGGCTTCTGCGTGGGCGAGCCGTGGAACCAACTGGCCGTTGACGAGGGACTGGGGCAGATCTGTGTCACCAAACAGGATATCTGGCCTGCCAGCCCTGAGAAAGTACTCGGATTACGGCAAAGCTGGGGGGAACAAAACCCGGAAGCACTTAACGGATTGATGGCCGCTTTGGTTGAAGCAGGTATATGGGCAGATGACCTCAATAACCGAGATGAACTGGTGGAGCTGCTCGCGGCTCCTGATGTTATTGGTATTGAGCCAACCATTATTGCCGCCAGTTTGGCAGGGGATCCAGCGCCTATTCTGTTCCAACGGCATCTGGCTCAATTTCCATGGATATCCCAAGCCCAATGGTTACTGGAGCAAATGCAACGTTGGGGGCAGCTCCCTGAGCATGTCAACACGACAGAAATCGCGCAGAACGTCTACCAACCGGAACGCTACAACCAAATCTTAGACGCTCAAAATCTACCCTACCCTCAGAGCGCCACCAAACAAGAGGGGCAACATGACAGCCCTTATACCATTCCTGCCAGTGATGGCCGCCTGATTACACTGCCGCCTGATCAGCTGTTTGATCAGGTTTCCATATAAAAAAACACCGGCCAAACAGTCCTATAATTCTCTAAAATTTGTGGCTTTTTCTACTAAGAGCTTGATTTTTCTCTCCACAAAACCGACAAAGTGTGTGTGGTGGTTGTAATTCTTTGCTGGATGGATACAATAGTGACAACTGGAAACGACACTTCCCGGAGTGACTGATGGTTCTTTGTAGCTTTACTGTAGGCGATCTTCTGTTGGGCATCGATATTATGTTGGTGCGTGAAATCCGCCGAGCGACCCCGTGTACCCAAGTTCCTGGAGCACCAGATTTTTTCATGGGCTTGGTGAACATCCGTGGTCAGGTGGCCACCATTGCAGACCTGCGAACCCGTTTGGGTTGGGAACAGGGCGGCAATACTCAGGATAACAGTGGTTATTTCATCATCATGAAAACCAAGCCTGAAGTGAAGGATTGGTATAAGGATGATGTGGATAAGCACTGCCCTTGGGAAGACCGCTTTGGTTTAAGGGTTGATAAACTAGGGGTTGTTCAAGACTTTGGGAATGAGGGCTTCCAGCCTCGCCCAGCCAACCTTGAGGGTATCTCTGCCCACTTTGCCCAGGGGGTTATTGAGCTCGACCGCAAGCTTTTGGTTGTGCTTAATCTGCCTGCACTTATGGGTTTTGGTGACCTAGAAACCCCAGAAGAGTAAGCCGCCTATATATCGGAAGCTTACCGGATACATACTGTAAAAAGCGCCCGCATTGTGCCGGGCGCTTTTTTTGTCTTCCTTATGGTGGCCTTGCCCCCTCTGTTAATGACAATTTACGACAAATAGGGGATACTAACCCTAATCGTTATTGTCTCATTGGCGGTAGGTGGGGAGTAGGTATGGGGTGGTCAATACGTCTGACCATACTGACGGTGTTGTCGCTGATAGCAATGCTGTCCAGTGCTCAGGCCCGAACTTTAAGCGAAATTATTCGCAGTGGAGAACTGCGCCTTTGTGTGGCAGGCTCTAACTATAAGCTCTATAGCGCCACTGGACGTACCTTTGCCCGTTATCTGGGTGTTAACCCCCGCATCACACACCTCTCATCCTGGGATCAACAGTTTCAAGATCATCACGGTGTAACCCATAAACCGCTTGCCTATACCCCTGCACTGTTGGCGGATGGTCTGTGCGACCTGTACCCCAATGATCTGGTTATGGTTCCGTGGCGACTCAATAAAATGGTCATTACCCCTCTGTATGCCACCCGAATGACCGTGGTCGTACCCCAGGCGACGGTACAAGGGATCCATACCCTCAATGATTTGGCCGGTAAAACAGCAGCGTTGATGAAAGGGACCATCTACCACACATGGCTGGAGAAACAGAACAACACCCGTTTTATTGAAAACCCAGTGGTCTTGAAATTTCTCTCGACCAATGAGGCCATTGCAGCATTAAGCCGTGGAGATGTGGATTTTTCCTTACTGGGTGCCGATGGTGCATTTAAACAGACCCAAAAGCATAAAATGGCCATCTCTGTCGCTTTCCCTGTCGGTCCGATGCGGGAGGTTGGCTGGGCAACGCATATGGAGCATCATCAATTACGCAGTAAAATTAGTACTTTTTTTACGCTCCAACACATGACCAGCTCCCCATTTGATCATTTATGGGAACAGTATGTCGGCATTCCGTTAACTTCGTTTAACCTGTTTATCACCTCCACAGCAGGGGGGAGGTGATCGGTGTCTCTACTGAAGCGTCTACGCCTCAGCCCTATTCGTTTAAAACTGTTTCTCATTGCCTCACTCCTTATGGCTCTGGTCGTTGGTCTTTTTACCACCTTTTCTGCACTTTTAACGGGTGAGGCCATCCGTATCCATCTGGATCAAACGCTACAACAGCGCACCTTGCTGGCCCTACAGACCACCACCCGTTTTTTAGAAAGCCAGCGCTTAAACCTTGCCTTATTAGGCAGTTCACCCACGGTACGCATCTACCTCCAGAACCCAGCAATGATGTCCATGTCGCGGCCTGGATTAAATACCCATTTTAAGCAGGAGCTGGAGAACAAACCGTGGCTCTCTTCCATCATGTTATTACATGGGGACCTGGTGGTTTATCGCTACAGCCAACCGACCCTAAACCCCGAAGATGGTTTAGAAGGGTTTGGGCTTTCTGAACAAGCGATCACCACGCTGGAGAACGACACCCACCGTGGCCAACTGATACTACGTGTTCCTTTGATCCTTCCTCAACGAGAAGGTGAACCGTACGCCATTGCAGCACGGATTAATCCAGAACAGCTTCAAATGCAGCTCTTTCATACAGGCAGTAATGAAGGAACTGGCTCTATTTTGTTTATGCCTCTGGACCGCAGTAACCGTCCACTGTTTAGTCAAGAGAACCAAACCGATGAAAGCTGGCAAAGCCTGAGCAAAGAGGGCATTCCCCAGTGGGGGTGGCATAATCAACGCCCAACCCAGACCAATGGTTACTACCTGCATGGTCGTCGGCACCCCATCTATCCTTTTTCTGTGTTTGGATGTGAGGCGGTGCGCATCAAACAAAACATCATCACCCAACAAATTGTTGTCCTGGTGATTGTGGGCGCGGCTCTATTGGGGGTTGGCTTGATTGGTGTCTCACGTATGGCAGGGCAAATCACCGCACCTATTTCTGATCTTGCCAACGATGCTTACCAACGGGTTGCCCACGCGCTACCCAATTTGGATATTGACCGTAAGGTACGCCGTCAAAACCGCAACAATCAGGATGAAGTGGTCACTCTGGGCACCTTGCTGGACCTTCTGCTCAATGAGCTTCTACGCCACACCGAAGATCTCACCAGTCGGGTGCAAGCCCAAACCAGAGATCTTATTGATGCCAACAATCGTATGTGGGAAGAGATTGAACAACGCCGCTCCGCAGAAGAGGAGCTGAGAGAACATCAAGAGCTGCTGCACGATATTCTGGAAACCAGTGTCGATGGCTTTTTAGTGGTCGATAAAGAGGGGCACGTCACCCATACCAATGTGCGTTTTGCACAGATGTGGAAAATTCCAGAAGAGGTGATCAGTAGTCGAAACGATAAAAAACTGATGGAACATGCCCTACCCCAACTGACTGACCCAGATGGCTTTATCAATAAGGTCAAAGATCTCTATGGGGCTGACCAGTTCAGCCTGGATGAAATCCCTTTTATAGATGGGCGGGTTTTTGAACGCCACAGCCGACCGCTGTACCACAATGGTGAAATTGTAGGGCGCCTTTGGCAGTTCCGTGACATTACCCGGGAGAGAGAGCAGCAGAGCCAACTCCAGCAGGCAAAAGAACGTGCCGAAAGCGCCAACGCCGCTAAAAGTGAGTTTTTGGCGACCATGAGCCATGAGATCCGCACTCCGCTTAATGGTATTATTGGTATGCTGGAGCACTTGGGACAGGAGCCCCTGGACCAAACCCTGCGTGAACGCTTTAATATGATCTGCAGCTCTTCTGAGGTCCTGTTGGATCTGCTCAATAACATCTTAGATTTTTCAAAAATTGAGGCTGATCAACTTCGGTTTGAACATATCCCCTATAATCCACACCAGCTCATCCGCGATGTGGTGCAGCTACACCATATACGAGCGGAAGAAAAAGGTGTGGATCTGAGCTGCAACTGCCAGCGCAATTTACCAGAGTGCAGTATGGGTGACCCCACCCGTATTCGCCAAGTGTTGATCAACCTTGTCAGTAATGCCCTTAAATTTACCGAGTCCGGATTTGTTCAAGTTACAGCGGCGCTTCAATCAGGCAACCCAAAAACCGTATCTATTGAAGTATTAGACAGCGGTAGTGGCATCTCAGAGAGCCAGCTGGATCAACTTTTCACCCCGTTCTCCCAAGCTGATGGTTCCATTAGCCGCCGCCATGGTGGAACGGGCTTGGGGTTGGCCATCTCCAAACGACTGATCGACGCAATGTCCGGCCAAATTTCAGTGCGCAGCCGCATTGGTGAGGGATCAACTTTTCACATCACCATACCTTTTGTTGACCCGCCCATTGATCACCATTTAGACCATACTCATGAAGATGAACCTCAAAGCGTTGGCCCACTAAATATACTTTTGGTAGAAGATGATCCCATCAACCAAGTGGTTGCACGGGGTTTATTACAAGGGGAAGGCCATAGCGTCACATTAGCCCAGGACGGACTAGAAGGGCTGGAGGCCTTTCAACCAGAACGGTTTGATTTGATTTTAATGGATATTCGCATGCCTCGTCTGAATGGCCTTGATACCACACGACGTATACGTGCGATGGAACACAAACTAGGCATTACTCAGGAAATTCCCATTATTGGCTTAACGGCAGATGTGCTTAAAGAGACCCTGGCAGAAGGAAATGAGGTTGGTATGCTTGAGATTATTACCAAACCAGTCCGGCTAGAGACCCTGAAATCAGCCATTGTGCGCGCCATGCTTACAAAACATCACAACCACGCACTCCAAAAAGTTTAAGCCATATCCACTCACGCTTTTTTAGCACCATGTTGCGTGACATGCATGGCCCCTAAAAGGGTTCGGCTACCCTTTTATTCCAGTATTTCATGGTCCATACCGCCTGAGTATCTCTGTTCATAGATCCCCCCCCTCCCCTAAACAGTATGGGCGTTTGCCATTTTAGGCCTCGCCCCACCTCCACACCAAATGCCGGACCTTAAAATACATAGCCTGTTTTTTACTGATACAGAGAAGAGAAAAGATAAAGGGCATTTCTCACGAACCATCATCTACCAAACCTAACCAGACCTTTGATAACACAACCTATTTAAAATTGTGACACAACCTTATACCTTGGCTAAGAGGGCACAAGCTTGATCGCAAGCTATACATACCTTAGAGGTTAACCCTACCCAACCTAGTCATCCTATGGGATGCTGGGAAAAACCTGTTTATCCATCAGAAACGATATGATAGCTGAGCTATGCTGACACGACGCCTAAACCTGACCATCAAACTACTGGTCTTCATTGTATTGGTTTCCCTGATCAACGCCCTTCTTCTGATGTACCATACGGAAGAACAGTTGGAAGTGGCGATCCTAGATCAGGTCAAAAAACAGGCGATACACCTTCTGGATGAGACCGCACACTCATTTGAACAAAGTACGGTTCCGCTCAACCACCCATCCATCGCCCAATCCTTACACAGCATACAGCGCAGCACACTCAGCAAGGCCTTGGATTTTCAACTCCGTAGCCTCTATATCTACGACAAGGCGGGCAAAGTACTGGCCCATAGTCAACCGGGTCCCCATAAAGACAAACCACTCAACAGTAAATATGGGCAGGTACTCCATCAAGACACCCCTTTTGTGGGGCAGAAGATGGAAAAAGAGACCGATAATCAAGGCCAAACACACTACGTGCTGGATATTATTCTACCACTCCACAAACACGGTGAAGTCGTTGCAGGACTAGAAGCTGAACTAGACATGGCCACCACCATGGCACGCATCAGTGAAATGGACGACAAGTATGAAATCGCTTTATTAAAAATCCAAACGGTTCATACGGTAATCTTTGCCTTGATCTTTTGGTATGTGGTTAACCGTATGCTCATACGGCCAATTAAGCGTGTGGATCGCGTCACAAACGCCATTGCAGAAGGGCACCTGGAAAAACGCATTCCTATGCCTGTACCCAAGGATGAAGTTGGGCGGTTAAGCCGCTCGGTTAACCATATGGGTAAAAATATTCAAGACTTGGTGCAGGCCCAAGAAGAAGCCTATCTGCAAACCCTTCGCTCCCTGATGCAGGCTCTGGAAGTTAAAGATGCCTATACAGCTGGGCACTCAGCCAGGGTCGCCAAATATTCGGTCTGGCTTGGTCAAGAGTTAGGGTTGGATAAACACCATCTTGACCTCCTAAAAAAGGGGGCTTTGATGCATGATTTAGGGAAAATTGGTGTCGCGGATGCCATTCTCAACAAACCCAGCCCACTCACCGATGCTGAATACCAAGAGATGCAAGCCCACCCTGGCCAAACCGCCGAGATCATGCGGCCACTTAAGCGCTTTAAGGCCTTTGCTGAAATAGCCGCCTGGCACCATGAACGCTGGGATGGAAAAGGGTACCCTGATGGCTTAAAAGGGGAGGAAGTGCCACTCCTGGCACGCATTGTATCCATTGCCGATACCTGGGATGCCATGACAGGAGATCGTGTCTACCGTAAAGGCATGCCCAAAGAAAAAGCCCTTTCCATTCTCGAGGCTGAGCAACATAGCGGTCAATGGGACCCCCAACTGTTAGGGCAATTTATAACGATGGTTAAACAACAAGAAAAACAAGGCCATTAGTATTTCGCAGAAAGAATGATGAATAGCTTTATATTTTAACTGACTTATAAGTGTATCATTCCACCCTTTTTACAGACATTTTGACATGTTATTGGACCGTAAAAGCATATTTGACCAGATATTACCAAAACCTGTTCAAAAAAAACGAACAACCTGATGAATTATAAGTGACAGCCTTAATAAAACGATGCTAAGAACGTATCATTAAAAGAAGGTGTAGTGTTAACACACCCTCTTTTGTTATCCTGAATCAAGTTCACAAGCCCGTTCTATTGGCTTGAAGGTTAAGAATCAGGTTCTTTAGGGCTTCTACACCGAGAGGTGATACTTGAAATACGATATCAAACAAAATGGCGCTTCCTTGGCTATTGATATTCAAACCGATGCCAGCGAAGAAAAAGCGGCATTGCTGCAACAGTTTCAGGCCTGCCAGTCCGGTCAATGCACTTGCCCGTCTGATGCCTATAACCAGCTTGATAAAATGGATGTTCAACAGGTTAATGGACATATTAAAATTGAGATGACGGCCAAAGAAGGTATGCAGCTAAAAGCCGGTGAAGTGGCCCGATGCATTGCTTTTACGGGCAAGACCATTAAATAAGTCGGTCACGTCGTTTTTTCCAGAATTATAATCTTCAATACAGCGCCTCCCTTTTAAAGGGTGCCTCTAAGCATCCAAAGCATCCTTGTTGATACATCCGCCCCCCTACGGATGAGTAGGCGCTACCGCCCCCTCCTGAACAGCCCCCACACCGTCTGTACGTGTGCTTCTGTGTTGGATCGCCCTATCGTATATTCCACACGACGACCTATGCTTTTCCACAACCCCCCGGCTTGTACAACTGTTGCTTCTTAACAAGGCAAGCTTGTGCGCCCCCCCCACAGGCCGGACATACCCTTGCTTCCTAACTGTT
>NZ_JBAHUQ010000035.1 GCF_036689865.1 Magnetococcus sp. PR-3 | reverse complement strand
TAAGCAAAGCATGTCGGCACCGGGTAAGACATATAGGGATAAAGGGAGAGCGCCTCAAAAAGCACACGGCTGGCTGGCAGGCAAGACCACATGTGATAAAAAAACCATGAACAGAAGAAGAACCCCACAACCCCATTCTACTGGGCCCGCTCTCAAACAAATGCACTTAAGAAAGGTAACCTTTTATTGGGTTGTTCATATCACGCACCTTAGGGTAGCTCTGAAGCGTCACACCACCCGCCGTTATTCCAATGGGCTACACATAGCTACTCTTCTTTTATGGAGCAAGAGCTTGGAGAAACCCCTCACCCATCCGACAACAAAACCTCTGCACCAATTAATAAGGATCCCACCGGTTCACACTTACAACACTTAAACATCCCCACCTCATCGAACACAAGGGGGGCATCTTATAGCGTTTTGTTGGCGGCATTGAAGGGGGTGTTGGGTGTATGCATCTGTGAAGACAACGGAGAAGTAGGCCTACCTTGTACCAAAGGTTGCTCGTAGCGCGGTCCGCAGTTGATGAAATTTGGGCACAAACGGGGCAAACAGCCTGCAGAAATGAAAAAAGCGGTTAAGACACATAGGCCTTAACCGCTTTAAAAGCATAGCTTTTTATAATGGCGGAGAGGGAGGGATTCGAACCCTCGGTACCCGGTTAGAGTACACACGCTTTCCAGGCGTGCACCTTCAACCACTCGGTCACCTCTCCATCAACAAAGAGCGCATATTAGACACGAATTAGCGACGAATTTCAAAGAAATTTTTCAACATTGCCTCTCCTGCATCAACAAATGCGCTATCCGACTGCTTTACAGAGGAAATTTTTGTCGCCTTTAAACCATTTTCTTTACCTTGAGCCGCAAGAAACCTGACCTCTTGCAAACGCGCCAAAGCAGTTGCCTGAGTACACGTGGGACATGGCTGCAAAGAGACCACCAGATTACACGTGGTCAAACGGTAGCTCGTTAACCGATGAGATGCCAGACGCATCGCCTGTATCTCAGCATGCGCAGTGGGGTCACAATGAGCAATGGGCGTATTACCCGCGACAGAAACCACCCAACCATTTGGATCATGGATTAAAGCACCAACAGGAACCTCTTGAGCCGCTGCCGTGCTCCCCCCTTGAACAAGGGTTAAAAGGTTATGCGCTTGGTCTGGCGTGATAAACAGGTCACTCTTCATGAGCTACGTTTATGGACAATACCCTTAAAGGTCAGGTCAAACCGGGGATGATCCCAAGCAACCTGGGCACCATCCCGGAAGAAGAGCCACCCTTCATAGAGAAGTGTGCTTTCACGGTCTCTTAGTTCAACCCAAACCGCTGGGTTGATATGACCATCTGGTCCATGAATGGCTCTTTTTTGATAAATTAACAGATCGGGCACATAGGCATGGACCAGAATACCACCATTCCACGGCGTAGCTGTTGGCTCACCAGTAGACACCACAAAAGCATGAATTTTTAATGTTCGCTTATCGAGCACCTGAAAACGAACGGCTGTTCCCTGGCTACCATGGATCATGGCCTTAGAGGGGCGCGCCTGCAACTTGGCCACATGGGGGGCCACAGGCAGCCGATCCTGACGTGCTTGTTCTAGGGACTTATAAACTTCACGAGGCTCTGGGTCTTGCAAGCACCCACTCAGCAACAGCATGACCACCAACCATCCAACAGAACGCCACATACCCATGTATTTAATCCTATTGAGAACTAAAAATTGGTAGCTTGACACCATCTTAAGCACACAGCAAGGGTCAGAGCATATCGATCTGAATACCATCCTCAACCAGGAGCGTTCCGCCACCTTGCCCGACATAATGGTTATAACGCACTTCCTCTAACTGCTGCTGGCTTTGCTGTTGCCATGTACCGACCAAATCCACCTGATCTTGTTCATCACCACGAATCAAAATTTGGTTTAGATCATCGGTCATGCTAAGCAGGTCAACGGCATCCAGAGTGAGTGTATCCGTCCCTTCTGTCTGCAAGGATATCTCCTCAATATTCTCCAGGGCCAGATGATCCAGCGCCGTCAGATCCAACTCCCCTTCCACAAGCAAGGTATCCACACCAGCCCCACCATCAACACGTTTAAAGCCACCATCTATGACATGGATTTGATCATCCCCTGCCCCGGCATGAACAAGATCGGCACCACCAGCAGTTTGCAGGATATCGTCCCCCATGCCACCAAGCAGCACATCATCCTCAGTCGTGCCGGTTAGTGTCTCACCCACTGCGTTGGCTATCTGGGTAGCCTGCCGTGTTGTGAGCACTATTTCCGCATGCCCCACCTCAACATCCAACACCCGGTCATCTGATAAACGCCAGCCTTGCAAAGCATCAAAAGCACCGGTCATTCCCCCACTCACAAGGGGGGTAAAGACGGTACCAACGTCGGGCAGGTAACCTTCCAGTGCATCCAACACCAAGGTGCCACCTAGGGTAAGCGCACCTGTAACGGTCAGCAAATCATAGCTTATGCCTGGCTCTTGCCCCTGCAGCTCCAACAACAGGGTACTCTCTTGACCCAAGAGCAGATCCCCTTCAATGGTCAATGAGCCAGGGGAGTTACCCGCTGAGATCGTGCCATGATTAACCAGGGTCGTACCACTGCTGTTAAAGCTACCTGCACCACTGATGATACCTGTCGCCTCATTGGTAAAGCTCCCCCCAGTTACCGTCACGCTATAGCCTGAACCGATATCAATGGTGCCACTATTGGTAAATTGACCGGATGTTCCCCCAAGGGTGAGGTTCCAATTACCGCCATTCACATAAATGGTACCGCTGTTACTATGCTGAGCATCATTCATACTCAAGGCCAGTGTATGGTTGATATCCATAGTGCCCTGGTTATCAAGTTGGCCATTAATCGTTCGGGCGGTACTGTTGCTTCCCTTACTAATGGTCAGCGTGCCGGAGCTTTGGTTGGTAAAGGTATAACCAGAGGCCACTACAACTGAGGCAGCCCCCCCATAGCTGTTATCCGTCATCTCAAAGCTACCGCTGTTGGTGATGCCTTGGTTAAACGTAGTGGTGATGGCGTCATAGTACTGGCTGCGCACGGTAAAGGCGCCACTATTACTAACCGTGGTATCAAACGTATCATCCCCCCCATAGGAGTAGACATCGCCACTCACACTCAAGCCACTACCGCTAATGGTCGTTGCCCCAGATAGATTAAGCCCAACACCCGCATGGTTGTAACTACTGGCCAGGTTCAAAGCCGCACCACTGGCCAGTGTAAAGCTACCTGAACCACTCATGGTGGTACCACTACCCAACGTGACCGTTGAGTTGGTCAGGGTAAATGTCTTACCGCTGGCAATATCCAAACTCCCGCTGCTGCTATCCAATGTCCCATTTTGCAGATTTAAATTTGCATCCACATCCATAAGCCCGGTATTGGTCACATCACCCGTGGTAAAGGTTAATGTATGGTCGATATCCAGCGTACCTTGGTTAATGACATCCCCTTGGATGGTACGTGCGGTTCCGTTGGTGCCATAACTACTTTTAACAGTACCTCCACTGAGGTTGGTTAAACTCTGGGTCTCTGCAATGGTTAATGTCGCAAAACCACCATAGCTGTTATCGGTAAGTTCGATCACGCCACTGTTGGTACTGCTACTATTTAGGGTGACATTAATGGCATCGTAATACTGACTACGCAGGGTTAAGGTCCCTGTATTGACCAGAGTATTTTGGAAGGTATCATCTCCGCCATAGGCGATTATGTGACCACTGTTGGTCAAGGTACTTCCCGTGAACGCATTGGTGCCCGCCAGATTTAAAGTGGGCCCCCCACTGGCCAGCTCAAAAGCCGAAAGAGAGGACAGTTGAGCAGACCCGGTCAACACCAGACTACCGTCGCCTGAAAGGGTGGTACCACTCCCCACCACCAACGTGCCGTCGGTCTGTGTTAAGGTTTGACCACTGGCAATATCGATCGACCCTGCTGTGGTATCCACACTATAGCCACTGACACTTATGTTCAGGGCTGCATCCAGATCCATCACCCCAGTATTGGTCAGGTTTCCAGCCGAATAGTTCAGGGTATGATCGACATCCAGCGTGCCGCTGTTCGCAAGGTCACCCGTCATATAACGGCTGGTACCGTTACTACCGTAGCTGCTACGCACCGTGCCACTGTTCGCCAGGGTATAACCACTGCCCATGGCAAAAGCGGTCGATCCACCATAGCTATTGTCGGTGAACTCTATAAGCCCACTGTTCACCATATCCGCATTCACCGTAACCGTAACACCATCATAATATTGGCTACGTAACGTCACCGTACCTGTGTTATTGAGGCTTAAATTAACCACATCATCCCCACCATAGAACACCATACTTCCGGTGTTGCTTACCGCACTACCGGAGAGTGTGACCGTACCTGCGAGGTTGAGATTAAGGCTGGCATGAAGGGTTGTGGCTGAGGAAAAGCTCAGGGTACTTGTGCCATTGAGCTGAAGCACCCCTTCCCCACTTAATTGACTACTGCCGCTAAGCAAGAGTGTGGCATTGCTAAGGGTTACGGTCTTACCCGTGGCAATATCCATACTACCGCTGGTCAAATCAAAGGTGTGATCGGAGAAGTTAAATGCGGCATCGACATCCACGGACCCTGTATTGGTCAAATCACCACCAGAGAGGGTCAAGGTATGATCAATATCCAGCACCCCACTGTTGGTTAAAACACCACTAATGGTACGGGCTGTACTGTTGGTTCCGGTTATGCTCTGCAGGGTACCCTGGTTGACCAGTGTTTCACTACCGACCGATAGACTAACCGCCCCACCATAGCTGTTATCGGTAAGGATAATATGTCCTTGGTTGGTCAAACCACCCTGAGCATTGAGCACACTGCTGTTGTAGTACTGACTGGTCAGGGTCATCGTCGCAGCACTCTCAAGCAGCAAAGCCAGAGCTAGACTATTTGTCCCCTTTATACTGACATCCCCACTACTGTTTAAGGTCCCACCACCGCTGATCGAAGCACCGTTAAAGCTCAAAGCGCCGCTGTTATTCCAAGTCAACACCCCTGTTGTACGTGTGCCACCACCATTAAGCGTAGAGGAACCTAAGGTATTGAGTGTTCGATTGCCGGTCAGGGAACCACTGTTCCAACTCAAGTCGCCATTTAGGGTGATCGCCCCTTCTCCGCCTAAGTTTCCACCGGAGAGCGTCAGGGTAGAACCGCTTTCAAAGGTGGTCGCTCCACTCACAGAGAGCGTCCCACCTGTTAAGGTCAGATCTTCTGCTGAAGTCAAATGATCAATGGAGAATGCCCCGGTACTAAAGGTGACCGATCCCCCCTGAGAGGTCAGGGTTACGTGGTCACCTTCATGGGCAGCCACACCACTATTCCAGTTCCCTCCACTGTGCCAATCACCACTCCCCAGGGCATTGGTCCAACTCACATTCCCTGAAATATGCACCGTTTGGGTGTCGGTCGCTCCATATGTATCGGTTACCGTGTAGGTCAGGCTATCATTACCACTGTAGCCGCTGTCAGCCGTATAGGTCAGGGTTTGCGCCCCAGCATCAATGGATGCCGTGCCATGAGAAGGATCGGTGATACTGGTGATGGTAAACAGATCACTATCAGCATCACTATCATTACTGGTTACGGTCAAGGTTTGTGCGGCGCCAGCATTATCAAACACATCAAACAACGTTAAGGGTGCATGGGTGGTGGTGACCAGCAGGTGGTCGCTATTGTGGGTAACAACGGCAGTCCAGCGACTATCATCCAACAGCAGGTCATAGCTATCGAACGTTCCACTCCAGCCATCAAAGGTTAAGAGTGTATAGGTTTGGCCATTGACCGGGGTGTACCCCTCGCCCAGATCGACCGTCAAGGTCCCACCCGCGGTCACGGTGCCGATGACATCCAACTGGTCATGATCTGTCCCAGCAACGGTTCCCCCAAGTTCAAATCGCAGATCGGACCCACTGCCTAGCGCCACATCTCCATCGATGGTCAGAGTACCGTAGCCACCTTGCCCACCGGCTTGCAGGGTGCCATTGTGATTGAGGGTGGCACCACTGCTTTTTAGGGTTCCTGCGCCTTGCAAAATCCCCCCGGCATTATGAAATGCTCCGCCCTGGACAAGCAGTGTTGTGCCACTGGCCAGATCAACGGTGCCACTGTGACTAAAGCTACCTGAGGTGGTTTGTGTCAACGTTAGATCTGCATTGACATCCAACAGACCGCCGCTTACATGCGCTGTGTCTGTACCAGCCAGGGTCAAGGCATGATCGACTTGGAGGGTACCGCTGTTATTAATTTGCCCCTCAATGATGCGACTACCACCACCCACACCACTCTGGCTGATCACCGTGCCACTGTTTTCAAAACTCTGCCCCGTGGCCATGGAAAAACCTGAACTGGCCCCACCTGCCACATCATCGGTCAAACGTAAGGTTCCTAGGTTACTAAACCCAGAACTAAACAAGGGGTCTGCGACTTCACCGGTTCGTCCAACAAACACAAGCAAACCTGCCGTGTCATTGACCAAGGTATTGGTAAAGGTATCATCCCCGCCATCTAGGTTGATGACAGCCTGATTAACCAAATTGGCACCACTAACCGTCACACTACCAGAAAGATCCAGATCCACCGTACCTGTATGGGTATATTGACTGGTGAGAGAGAGTATGGAGCTACCAGCCATCTCCAACGTACCTGCACCACTAAGCTGCGTGCCACTACCCAACGCCAATGTACCTTGCGTAACCGTGAGCGTCGTACTGGCAGCAAGATCCAGCTCACCAGAACTACTGGTGACCGTGTGTCCAGCACCACCTACTTGCAGATCATAATCCACATCTAACACACCACTGTTGATCAGATCACCCTCTAAAATATTGGGGGTGGTGCCTGATCCAGCCGATTGCAGTGTCCCGGTGTTGGTCACTCCGCCACTTCCATCCAGATTGGCCACCACACCACCATCCGCTTGCAGCACCCAGTGACCACTATTTGTAACGGCTACACCGAGGTTGGCGCTTCCTGTCACAGAGGTAGAGCCCCTATTAGTCAACACCCCTGAACCATTGATCTCTGTTGCGTTGAGCGTGCCTGTGCCCTCAAGGGTCAATGTTCCTTCAATGCTGGCACCAACACTGTTGGTAAGGTCGGCAACACCAGCCACGACCACACCACCGGTTCCAGAGATGGTTCCACCCTTTAAGTTGAACAGACCATCAACAGTCAGGGTGCCTGCGCCATCTAGACTTCCACTACTAAGGGTAAGCTGGGCATCACTGCTAATAAGGGAAGGGTCTGCAACCTTAAGCACTCCACCATCAACGGTTAAGTGCCCCCCACTATGCACCACTAAATGGTTCAGATCGGCTGTGCCGGTTGCCAATGTTGATTGTCCGGCATCAATGGTAACCCCAGCACCAGCAGCGGGAATTGTGGTGTTGACCCAGTTATCGGCAACACTCCATTGTTGATCCACACTACCTAGCCAGTGGCTATCACTAAAATCGCGTTGAATGGTGGCATCAATCTTCAGGGTTGATCCATTTTTGCTATAAAGCACATAATTAACCGCCCCCTCCTGACTAACCCCAGTAGAGATCCAATCATCCCCTGCCACAACCCGGTGCCCTGAGCCACCCCCAACATCAACAGTCAGGGTCGACCCCCCATCTGGTAGCTGTGCAACGGCACTCTCATCCAAGGTTAAAGTGGTGCCAGAACTACCATTGAGCAAGAGCGTCTCAAAGCCCGTAACCACACCACCAGCCAGTGTGGTTAAATCCGCACTACTGCTATCAATACGTAAGGTATCACGGCCCAACCCACCATCCACATGGGTCGTATCTGCACTGTCAAAGACAATCAGATCATCCCCCAACCCACCACGCAGTATATTCTGACCACTGCCACCATCCAGCTGATCATTACCTGACCCACCCAACAGAGGATCATCCCCTGAATTTAGGGTTAGACTATCATCCCCCACCGTACCCAACTGACTCACCACCACCCCATCTTGTACCAACAGCGTCGCAGCGCCACTGCTGTAACGGGTATAGGTCAAGCTGTCCACCACCTCTTGACCCTCATTACTCCAGCTCCCCATGGCATTAACCAGATCCCCAAGAGCACCCGTCACCATCACTTGGTCGGTTGGTGAGAGGTCAATGACATCCTGGGCATCCAAAATCAGGGTATTATCACCGGTTCCCGTCAGATCAATGGTGGTGACCCCCACCAGATCACTGCTGTCCAACGCCCCCATATCCAGAGAGACATTCTGCCCGGTTAACTTGACATCCCCTGCAACCGTTAAGGTACCGCTGGCACTAAAGGGCGTGGTGCCAGCCAGCAACAGATCTCCCCCCACATAGATGTTGGAGGTAAAGGTGATGCCACTCTGGTTATCCAGCTGTAAATCATCAAAGCGTGAGTAACTGCTGTGGCCATCCTGGAAGTAGACACTCTGAGCGACATCTCCATCCAGAACAACCTTGGTACCGGTGGAGACAAAGGCACGGTTACTACTGGAGTAGCTGCCATCCGACTGGGTAAAGTTACCCCGCACATAGAGCGTACCCGCACTAAACTGGCCTGTGGAGTTCGCGGCATCCTGATTGTACCCTGTTGAGAACAGAGCACTCCCCTCCACCACCACCACATCCTCCGTGGACTGCATGACCAGTGGTGCAGACCCCCCACTACCATAGCTTGCAAGGGTTCCTGCAACCGTTAAGGTATGGCCACCAATGGTTAAGCCATCCCCCTCCAAGATCGTTAGATGACCACCGTTGGGTAGGGTGGCATCCCGATCCATGGTAAAGGTACCATCAATATAGTTGTTGCTGATCTGGTAGCTGTCATTGGTCACAGGCAGGGCTGCAGTGTAGTAGACACCAAGACCACTGTTTTGGGTAAGCAGGCCACTTCCGCTCATGGTGAGCTGCCCGGTAACATAGAGGTTGGATGTCAGGTTAACACCTACACTGTTGGATACCGTCACATCCTTGAAGTACGAATGCCCAGGGTCGGCAAAGTAAATACTCTGAACAGAGTCTCCATCCAGATAGACCGTCCCACCCGTTTGCACAAAGGCTTTGTTACTGCTGGAGTAACTACCATCTGACTGGGTGAAGTTCCCCCTGAAGTGCAGCTCACCCTGACTAAAGTTACCACTGCTGTTGGCACTATCCTGGTTATAACCAGTACTAAACGTGGCAGCCCCTTCTACAATCACCACATCATCAGCATGCCCAACGATCAGACCACTACCTGCGGTCCCATTTAAGGTAACCACCAACGCCCCATCAATGGTCAGGGCGTGACCATCCATGGTTAAGGTGCGTCCTTCATCAATGTAGAGATTGCCCGCATTGGGCAGTGTGGCATCCACCCCCATGGTAATATGGCCAGCCACACGGGTATTAGTAACGTGATAACCACTGGAGGTAATGGGGAGATGGTTGGTCACATACAGGTGATAACCGGAACCTTGGGTTAACTGGCCACCACCACTCATGGTCAGTTGATCCAGCACATACATAGTACTGGTTAAGGTTACGCCCGCACTATTGCTTACGATCAGATCATCAAAGTAAGAGCTACCTGGGTCTTGAAAATAGACCGTTTGTGCGCTGGTTCCATCCAGATACACCGTTGTTCCAGTCGATACAAACCCACGATTACTGCTGGAGTAACTGCCATCGTATTGAGAGAAATTGCCCCGCAGATAGATCGTCCCTGCCGTCAGGTTACCGCTGGAAGATGCCGCATCCTGGTTATAGCCTGTTATGGCCGTTAAACCGCCATTAATCGTCAGAGTATCATCACTATGGGTCATAACCAGGCCAGACCCTACAATGGCATTAAGCGTCACCACCAAAGAGCCGTCGACCAACAACTCCTGACCATTTAAGGTCAAGGTTCGTCCTTCATCCACATAAAGATGGCCACCATTGGGTATGCTGGCATCCCGATCCATGGTCACCACACCCGCCACACGGGTATTGACCAACTGATACCCACTATTGGTGATGGGAAGATGATTGGTAACATAGAGGTGTAGCCCACTGTTTTGGCTTAACACCCCACTACCACTCATGGTGAGCTGCCCAGTCACATACAGGGAACTGGTGAGCGTAACCCCAGCGGCATTACTGACCACCAAATCTTTAAAATAGGAGCTACCGGGATCTTGAAAATAGACCGTTTGGGCACTGCTACCATCCAACACAACCGCCGTACCGGTGGAGACAAAAGATTTATTGGAGCTGGAGTAACTGCCATCAAACTGGCTGAAATCACCCCGGACATGCAGGGTACCTGCACTGAAGTTACCACTACTATTGGCACTATCCTGGTTATAACCGGTGGTAAAGGTCACATTACCACCAATCACCATGACATCCTCTGCGTTAACCAAACGCAGACCAGTACCGATGGTACTTAACACCACATAGACATCACTACCGGTGGTGACGTGTTGCCCCCCCAACGTAAAGGTATACCCCTGGTTAACACTGAGCCCAGCATCCAGGCTGATATCCTGGGTGGCTGTCACCGTACCACTGACCGACAGTGCGTTAATATTCCCCCCAACCAAGGCATTACTACCGGTCATACTCAGGGTGCCGCCACTCAAGGCCCCTTCAATAATGACATCACCCGTAGCCGTAACGGTGTAACCGGTGGCCGTAAGGGTGGCTTGGCTACCCACCAATAAACTACGGAGCGTCACATTGCTATTCAAAATGGGCTGATCACTGGCTGCAGAAGAGATATAGACGGAACTGCTGCTGGTGGGTAGAGCACCACTGGACCAGTTGCCACTGCTGTTCCAGCCCGTTGAAATGGCGCCACTCCATTGGTTGTCATAGAGCATAACCCGTACGGTTGCAGTATCAGATGCCCCAGCACCATCCCCTACGGTATAGGTAAAGCTGTCCAACCCTGTACTGCTGCCATCTGGGGTAAAGGTAAAGATACCGTTACCCTGATGGCTGACAGTCCCCAGGCTACCTTGGGTAAAACTCTCCATCACCGCAGCATTGTCTTGATCAATATCGTTACCCCAGCTATCAATCGCCACCGCGATTGCACTACTGGTGGCAGCCCAATCATCCACGGCACTCACCGCATCACTGACCGATTGAACGGTTAGGGTTATGGTGCCTGAACTGGCCGCATAGCTTTGGCCATCTGAGAGATTAAAGGTAAAGCTCTCGGTACCATACCAATTGCTGTTGGGGGTAAAGGTCAATGCATCCAAATTACTGGCCGTAATGGTATCCCCCGCCAGGACAGCAGAACCCCCCAGTGCCAACGTACCATTACCGGGCAGGGTCAAGATCTGCATACTCTGGGCGCTGTCACCATCGACATCACTAAGCAAAGCGGTAATCTGTGACTGAGAAAAGGGAATAACCTGATCTTCATCTCCACTTATGGTCAGATCACTTAAGGTCGGCAGATCATTACTAGCCGAGAGTGTTAAGGTCGCTGTTGCACTACCTGAAGCGGCCAATGCAGCATCGGCCCCCGTCCAAGTAAAGCTGGTGGAGCCACTCCAATTCTCTTCCGGACGGAAGATCAAGTTGGCCAGCTCTGACGCGGTCATACTTTGACCGACCGTTACCGCACTTTCACTTAACAGTAAGGTGCCAGAGTCGGTCAGAGAGCTAATGGTTATATGCTCGGGCAGGTCACCATCAACATCATTAAAGCCAGAAGCAAACACCCCCTGGTTCAAAGCCAGATCAATATCCTCCTGACCCTGCACCGTAAAGTCCACCACCGAAGGGGCATCATTAATATTGCTGATGTTTATAGAGAGCGTTGCAGCTTGACCAAAAAGGGTACCATCACGGGCAGACCATGACAGATGATCTTGTCCACTAAAATCAGTCTGAGGGGTATAGCTTAGGCCACTCAACAGATTGACCGCAATTTCCTGCCCTGCAACAACGCTTGTTTCACCCAAATTTAAGGTGCCATGGCTGGGCAGGTTCTCTAAACGTATATGGGTAAACGCATCCCCCTCTGCATCACTGTACAAGACAGAGAAAACGGCTTCTGCAAAGCTATAAGCGAGCTCCTCTGTACCCGTTACACTGCCAGGGCTGACCACCGGGGCATCATTGAGTGCTGTGACAGCAAAGTTAAAGGTAGAGGCCGCTAAAGAACCGCCCGCCCCATCCTGTATGGTGAACTGAAAAGTGTCACTGCTTACCTCTGCTCCGTTATGGCTATAACTGAGCAGCCCTGCTTCCACATCCTCCTGGGTAAAGTTGTCCCCCACCACCAACGTTTGGCCGGTCACTACCAGTGTTCCATAGACCGGCAGCGCCGTGAGTGTATAGGTCAGTTCTGCCACAGTTTGCTGGCTATCGGTGGCCTCAAGTACAGCTGCAGTTAACAGGTTGCCCAGGCTGCCTTCTAACACGGTTAAACCACTGTTCGTCGACAAGATCGGAGGATAGTTGGTGACATCAATGGAGATGTCAAAGCTGCCACTACGACTACCGCCATCATCATCGGTAAGCTGAAACGTAAACTGATCACTCTCCACACTACCGCCATCGTGGGTATACCCCAATGAGCCCGCTAAAATGTCCGCCACAGTAAAGTCAGAACCAACCACCAGATCACTACCACTGAGGGAGAGTGTGCCCTGGGCAGGTAACGCTGAGAGTGTAAAGGTTAGGCTAGCGGCACTCTGTTCAACATCACTGGCGTTGAGCATGGTACCGGTAATGGCGGTTAAACTGGCCCCCTGGCTGACCGTCAGGCCACTATTGACACTGAGTTGAGGCGCATCATTCACCGCGGTCACCACCAAGGCAACGCTTTGCCCGGTTAACGCACCATCATCCCCGTCGGAAAGTGTAAAGCTGAAACTATCTGCGGTTGTCTCAGAGCCGTTATGGTGATAACTCACCTCACCAGCGGCCAACTCAGCCTGGGTAAACGCACCATTGATGCTTAAACTGCTGCCATTGAGCCGTATCTCACCATACAAGGGTAAGGCCGTAACAATATAGCTGAGCTCGGTTGCCGTCTGCTCAACATCACTGGCCGACAAAACAGCGGTAGAGAGGGTAACTTGGCCCTCTTCATCCACACCCACAGAGGTATTAATATCCAGCGTTGGCGGGTCATTAACGGTCGTAATGGAAATGGCGACCTGCCCTGTCACGACCGCTTCACCCAAATGCTCCAGAGAAAAACCTATGCTATCCGATTCGCTGGCAGAACCATCGTGACTATAGGTCAACAGGCCACTGTTAATATCCGCCTGGGTAAAGTGCTCCTCCAGAGCTAACACCGTCCCATCAAGCTTTAACGTGCCAGACACAGGCAGAGTGGTCAGGGTATAGATGACCTGAAGAGCATCATTATCTGCATCCGTAGCCGATAACAGGTTGGACCCGATGACCCGATCCTGCCGCCCTTCGGTCACGGTAAAGCCGCTGTTTATCTCAATAACAGGGGGATCATCAACAGGACTAACGGTGATACTAAAGGTAGCTGAGCCACTATATCCACTGGAGTCATTGGTGCCATCATAGACCTTAAAGCCCATGGCATCACTGCTGAGCTCACCACCATGATGGCTATAAGTGACCAACCCAGCATCTAATTGTTCCTGGGTAAAACTGTCACCAGCAGAAAGACTTACACCATTTAGTGCAAATGTACCGTACTCTGCGGCGCTCTCAATAATATAAGCCAGAGTTGCATGATCCTGCTCTCCATCTATGGCTAACAGCTGGGCATTACTCAAGGTAACATTGGTGGCCCCTTCTGAGACCAACAACCCATTGTTTTGTTGAATCACAGGTGGATCATTCAAGGGGAGAATGGTGATCGTAAAGTGCACATCCAACGTACCCCCAACCCCATCACCCAAGGTGATGTCAAAACCATCGGTCGTGGAGTTTTGGTCATCATGGGTGTAGGTAAAGCTGCCGCCCGCCAAATCTGCTGCTGATAAAACATCCCCCTCATCCAGCGTCACCTGACCAAGGGTTAAGTCGCCATGAACAGGCAAGCTCTTAAGGGTATAGGTAAGATCTGTATCTAACTGCTCTTCATCTTTTGCCTGTAACAGCGCATGGGTTATCGCCCCGCTATGGCCTTCTTCAACCGTCAAACTCTTATGTGTGAACAAGTAAGGATTATCATTAAATGTTTGTATGTTCAGATACCATGTTGCCTCATCGGTCTCACCAGCAGCATCCGCAACCGAGAAGTCGAGATGATCTTGCGTAATTTCACCCCCCCCATGTTCATACACCACACGGCCACTTTGCAGGGCACCAAGGGTAAAACTGGCGCCTTCTAGCAATTCTGAACCATCCAACGTTAACACCCCTTGTGAGGGTACGCTGGTCAGCGTAATGGAGAGGTTCGCATCGACACTCTCTTCATCACTGGCATTGAGGTGATCAACCGTTAAGGTCAAGACCTGCTCTTCCTGCAGATCTGTATGCGTGGGCACACTTAAGATAGGGGCATCATTTTGGGCAATGATGGAGAGGTCAAAACGGTCGGTATCTAGGTTTCCCCCCACACCATCACTGACGGTAAAGGTAAAGAAGTCTTGGGCACTCTCTTCGCCATGATGCTGGTAAACAACACGTCCACCATTAAGATCCAGCTGGGTAAAGGTACCGTTAACATCTAGCGATGTACCATCCAGACTCAATGAACCTTGACTGGGGATTGCGGACAGGGTGTAGGTCAGGGTTAGGGCATCCTGCTCTTCATCACTGGCCAAAAGATGGGTACTGGATAACGTTAATGCGCCAGCTTCAGCCACGGAACCACCGCTATTGGTGACCATTTGAGGTGCATCATTCAGTGTATTGACGGAAAATAGAAAAAGGTGACTTCCGCTGCTTTGGCTGGAACTATCCAACACCTCAAACTGAAAGCTGTCACGACTGTTCTGACTACCTTGGTGCTGATAGCTGACATCTTCATCCCACAACTGAGCCTGGGTAAACTGCTCCCCCACAGCCATCGCCGTACCGTTTAGCAATAACGTACCTGCTGTAGGCAAGGAAAGAACCTGATAGATCAGTGTCGTAACATCTGCTTGGTCTGCGTCACTTGCCATAAGCACGGTATTGGCTAAAACCGCTACCGAGCCTTCATCCACGCCCAAACTGTCATTGAGGGTCAAATAGGGCTTACTATCCGGGGCGGTTGCCGTGACAGAGAGTGTAAACGATACATCAAGATTCGCATCACCATCACTCAAAGTGAGCATAAGGGTATCGGAAGATGCCAAGCTTGCATCATGTTGGTATTGAATAAGTCCAGCATCAACATCTGCTTGGGTAAAGCTCTCCTCTTGTAGCAATGTTACGCCATTGCGTAACAGGTCACCCGCCAAAGGTTGTGCACCAAGCTTGTAGGTCAAGGCCGAGCTGAGTTGCTCTGCATCACTGGCACTTAGCTGCGTATTTAGGAGTGAAACCACAGAACCTGTAATGACAGATAGGTCTGTTGAAATGAGCAGTTGAGGAGCATCATTAACCGCGACGATCTCCAGATCAAACGTATGGCTTACGGTTCCACCTTCCGCATCGACCAGCTCTACTGAAAGGCTATCACCACTCTCCTCGCCCCCTCCATGAACATATTGGATGTCACCGGCCACCAACTGTGCATGGGTAAAGGTTCCATTAAGCGCGATATCCCCTGTCAGGTCCTGGATAACCCCATAGCTTGGAGGCGTTTTAAGGGTATAGATCAGTTCATGAAAGAGACTGCTGTCACTCTCTTCATCAACCACTAGCCAGTGTTGATCCGTAATGGTCAACGCCTGTGCTTCTGCCACCTGTAAGCTGGTGCCTACGCTTAAGGAGGGATCATCATTGACCGTGCTAATCGTTACGTTAAAGGAACCAACGACCACCCCTCCAGCACTATCCTCTAAGGTATAATTAAAACTATCGCTCTCGATATGGCCACCAGCATGGGTATAGAGCAAAGTATGACTATCCAGATCAGCCTGGGTGAAGGTTCCACCCACCTCAAGTGCGCTGCTGTTCAGTATCAGCCCACCAGCACTGGGCAGAGAGGTCAGGGTATAAACAAGTTCTGAGCTGGACTGCTCTTCATCAATAGCGGACAGATAGTTTGGGGTAATGGGTCGCGTTCCGCCCTCTTGTAGGGTGAGCGCTTTGTTGATGGCCAATGAGGGATCATCATTACTGGTCGTAATTTTGAAAACCACAGCAGAAGGTGAGCTGGTCAGACCGTTACTGGTATCCGTGACATAAAAATCAAAATGATCAATCTCTCCATGGCTGCTGTCATGTTGATAGGAGAGTAAGCCGGCATCAAGATCATCATGGGTAAAAGTACTGTTGGTCCCCAGAACCAACAGTGTGCCGTCCAGGTAAAGCTGGCCGGAACTTGGCAGCTCTGTAATGGTAAACAGCAGCTCACTGGACTGACCGGAAGCTTGTAGATCGGCAGAACTACCCTGGCTTGCACCCTGTATGGTGATACTGCCAGACTCGGCAACGGCAACGGGTTGATTAGCTGTTAAAATAGGCTGGTCTGTACTAAGGATACTAATGTCTAAATTAAACGATGCAGAGTGATAACCCGCCCCATCAGATAGGGTTAAAGTGATGGTATCACTAATATCTGTCGCACTTAGATCATGGGCATAGTGTATACGGCCATGGTTAATATCCTGTTGGGAGAAAGTGATACTTTGTACGGTCTCCCCTCTCTCACCCAAAATATTTCCATCAAGCAGTAAATCACCATATTCCGGCTTGCTTTCAATGGTATAAATCAGCTCATCAGCACTCTGTTCTTCATCCGCATAAGAGAGCTGATCCGAGGTAAGGGTTACCAGCGCCCCTTGTGTCACCGCCCAATTTTGCAGATTTTCCACCACGGGGTCATCGTTAACACTTTTGACGTCCAGTGTTAAGTTAGCCCCCCCTATGGTCTCGCTTCCATCCAGAGCAGTCACATACAGATCAAAACTACCCGTATGCGCCTTATCGACGGGCACACCGCTAAACGCACCTGTCTGAGTATTAAAACTCAGCCAGGAGGGCAAGGCAGAACCCTTAGCCAAGGAGGCTTCATAGGTCAGAGCCTTATTTTGCCCATGGGTAAATATTCCCGCAGCATCAAACTCAAACAACTGACCTTCATCAACCTGCAGGGTCGGAAGGTTCTCATCAACACTTAAACCATGGACACTTGATAAGGACTTGAGATGGTGTTTCTGCGCCTCGGTGGCACTAACGACTGTGCGGTTGTTATCCCACATCAGCGTGTAAAACTCACCGCCATCCGCAAAGAGCTCATCCTGACTCAGGTCAAAGCTCTTACCTTGCATAATGGTACGCATGGTTTCATCAATGGTAATACCGTTATCCGGGTTTTTATCGCTATCTAAAGTCTGCAAAAAACGCAGGATATTGGTTACTTCACCATCGGTATAATTACTGGCATCCGCCACCAAATCAGTCGGGGTAAGATCACTGTCTGCCGCACCGGAACCCAGTGTAACCCCACCTAAAGTAAAGGTGATGGTGTCTGAACCAGATAGGTAGGTGAAAGTACCTTCAGTATCTGTTGTACCCGTTTGACCACTACTGGTCGAAAAATTCACCCCTTCCACAGCGGAATCCACAAAGTTACCACTTAAAACCATACGCAAGGTTTCTGTATGGGTAAGGGTGTTTTGAGATCCATCCATGGCCGTAATCGATAGAACCACACTTTCCGTCTGGTTTGCATCGATGGTACCTGAAATGGTCAGGGCGGTATCACTCTCCCGCGTGGCTGTCAGCCAGGTTGGCAGATCTTCTGTTGAAAACTGTAAAAAGGGAGAGCTGTTGTCAGCAAACTGGAATGTATAGCTAAAGGCACTGCCAGGAGTCCCTGTCAAATACTCCACATCATTGAGTAGGATTGGGCCCTGTATATCATTGGTGACCGTATCGTATGGGTCACCCTCCCACTCCCCTTCTTCCTCCCCACTACCAGCTGGTCCATTACTATTCGGGTTATCACTAAAAAGAGGATCATTACCCTCGGAGCCACTCTCTTCAGGTCCTTGGAACGAGTTGTCCGTACCCCCAGTATTGAGAATTTCTTGAATATCTTCAAAAACTGATGCACCTGAGCCAAGCCCACCCGACCCATCCCCGCTTCCTTCAGGCCCACCCTCTACACTGCCCTCAGGCCCATCGTCAAACCCTTCTGGCCTACCTTCAAGTCCTTCAGGGCCACCCTCTGTTCCTTCAGGTCCCCCCTCTTCATTCCCCTCTAACCCATCTTCAGGTCCTTCTGGTCTACCCTCTTCATTCCCCTCCAGCCCATCTTCATGCCCTTCTGGTCCACCCTCTCCTTCTCCTTCAGGACCATTATCCTCAAGGCCCTCAGGGCCACCTTCAGGTCCCTCTTCAAACCCTTCAAGACCAGCTTCCCTCAGTAAGGCCATCTCTTCCGGTGTCAGGGGTTCCTCCCCTTCAACAGGGCCCTCTTCACCTCGATGAAGTGGTTTTTCCTGGTCCAGGTCAGGCGCTTCCGGTTCACCTTCCTGCTGTGCCTGTTCATCGGTCTCCGAGCGTTCATCCAGATTGCCCTGGTCACGCTCAGTCTGATCTGGTTTGGGCAACGGAGCAGAAGGTAGTGCTTGTTGTAACTGTTGAACAATAGCAGCAGTCGCTCGAAAGACAGGTTTGGGCGGGCCCCCTGTAAAAGCAACGGTTGTCGCTTCTGTGGGTTGCAGAAGGGTTACCGAACCCTGCCCATAAACATCTGAAATAGTTAAAATACCAGACGTATGCACAACCGTCGTAGTACCTTCTGCTGTGACTTCACCCCGCAATTCACTACCATGCACCCCAATCATGGCACTGGGGGTTTTAATTAACGTGTGCTGCTGTCCGTGCAATTGGCCAAGGCCACCACTGGCATAGCGGAACATGCCTTGATAAACCGTTGCACCAAATTGCCCCTGTTTTAGGCTGGGGTCATAAATGTAGGTATCAAGATGAAAACGAGCCTGGGCACCCAGCTGGAACAACGTCTCATCCACAAAACGAATTTTAATGGCAGAGTCATGGGCGCTCTCCAGCAAATCACCAATATAAATGGGATCGCCTTCTTGCAGGATATTGAGGGAACCATTAGACCCACGTACCACCACACGGCCAGAGAGCTCATCCACCGTTCCAATAATGGAGCTTGGGATCGTCTTGGCATAAAATCCACCATCCTGCTGGGCAACAAAAGAGCCTTGCCCCTCAGGTGCCATCAAGCGGGCCATCACCATTTCAGGGGTTAACGTTACCCCACTGGCCAACGCCAGCGGGGGTGGTGTATCCCTATCAAAATAGCCTGATACTCGGTGCTGTGTACCATCTGTTTTTTGAATAACCAAATCTGCACCATCACGCTCAAACCGACCTTCGGTCAGAAAGTGAGCATCAGGCAGCAACACAGCATCATGCGCACGATTGAACATCGTGGCCAGATCCAGAGCCAGTGAGGGTAATGTGATCCATGCTTTCATATCAGGACACTATCCGACCCTGTTTACCAGAGCCTGACCATAAACGATCAACCATTTTATACCGACCAAACATGCACGGGTTGGCATGCTATAGGACATCGATTGTATCGGGTGCGGAAAACAGAGCACCTAAACAGTAAGAGACCGTTTAAACGCATAGGTTTCCCACAGAAAGCCAGGAACTCTAACCCAACACACCGTCTCACATTATCCTACAGATTTAAAATCACGGAAAGGGTGACAAACGTCACAAAAGCTATCGAAGATAGAAAGGCAGAATAACAGCATCCATCGCACACTAAAAATGCAACAAATGCCTAATCATACAATATCTTATTTTTGTTCTACGTTAACACCTGTGCTGCATTTTTCATGATAGTCATCAAAAAATTCTAGAAAAGCTTGATAAGGCATAGGCTTAGAGTAGTGAAAACCCTGTACAAAATCACACTCATGGGCATTGACTCTTTGTAGTTGCTGGTCATTTTCAATGCCCTCTCCAATCACCCGAACCCCCAGACTATGGGCCATATTAACAATGGCTGAGACCATGGTCTCATCATCCTTACTGTTGGCAATACCATTGATAAAGGATCGGTCGATCTTAAGAAGATCAATGGGGAACTGTTTAAGATACCCCAGTGAAGAGTACCCCGTACCAAAATCATCCAGAGCAACACGTACACCCAACGCCTTAATTTCATGCAGCATATTCAAAGTATGACTGGGGTCTCGGATCATCAGACTCTCAGTAATCTCTAACATCAAGTTACTGGGTTTAATACCGGTTTCTTTAAGTGCCGCCTTAATCTGGTAAGCCAAGTGTCCCTCTTGGAACTGGCGGGCTGAGACATTGACCGAGAAAGTAATATCGGGGTGTCCCTCCTCCTCCCACTCAGCAATGGTCTCCATCACACTGCGTAACACCCATAGACCAATGGGGACAATCAAGCCAGTATCTTCTGCCACCGGAATAAACTGGTCAGGATAAACCATCTCACCTGCACTGTTTTTCCAGCGGATTAAAGCCTCCACCCCAGTAATACGACCACTGGCTTGATCCACATAGGGCTGGTAGTGAATCCAGAACTGTTTTTGCTCAATGGCAACACGCAGTTCCTGCTCAATTTTATGGTGCTGCTTGGCATCCTCATTCATGGTGGCGGTATAGAAGCAATAACTCCCCCGGCCATTCTCCTTGGCGCGGTACATGGCCACATCCGCATTTTTAATTAGATCCAAGCTGTTATCAGCATCTTTTGGAAAAACCGTTATACCAATACTGGCCGAGATAAACAGCTCGTGACCCTCAATAAAATACCGTTCTTCCAGTTTATCAATCATCCCCTGTGCCAAACGGGCTACGCCATCTGGACCATGAAGTTCAGGTAGGATTACTGTAAATTCATCCCCCCCCAAACGGGCGACGGTATCAGAGTCCCGTACAGAGCTAGAGAGACGGGTCGCAACCTCCTGCAACAATTGGTCGCCAATGTTGTGCCCTAAGGTATCGTTCACATATTTAAAGCGATCCAGATCAATAAACAGAAGTGCTACCTGGCATCCAGATCGCTGGCTTCGCTTGAGTTCTGTTTGCAGACGATCATTAAACAGACTACGGTTTGGCAGATCAGTCAGGGAATCAAAGTTGGCTTGGTAACGGATGGTATCTTCAGCCTCTTTACGCCGTGTGATATCGCTAAAGGCCGCAATATATTGCACCGTTTTACCTTGCTCATCCGCCACAGTAGAGATGGAAAGCCACTCCGGATAGGTTTCACCATTTTTCCGTCGGTTCCAGATCTCTCCTTCCCAAATGCCATTTTCTTCCAGATCATTCCACATTTGCTGATAAAACTCAGCATCGTGATGACCCGACTGCAAAATGTCCGGACCACGCCCTAAAACATCCGTTTCTGTGTAGCCTGTTATCCGGGTAAAGGCAGGGTTGACCATCTCAATTTTATTATCATAAGAACTGATCATTAGAGCTTCATTGGTGGTACGGAACAGAACCGCAGCCATACGCTGATCATGCTCAGCTTTACGCCGTTCTGTAATATCATGCAGCAATCCCTGATACTGTAGCAGCTGCCCCTGTGTATTGAATTGGGGGAAAACACAACACTCAAACCACCTGGGCGATTGTTTATCAAATTGCAAACGAAACTCCAGGTTGACCTCCCCTTTATCGGCTGGTCTTGCAGCTAGCGCAGCAACCATATGGGGTAAATCATCTGGATGTATAAAAGGCTTAAGTGTGAGAATATCCACTTTGGCATTGAGAATACGGTAACAGTTCTCGGAGACATAACTCAGCGTCCACGGCTCATCATCTTCCCACGATAAAACCACCGTGTGGCTAATTGAAATGATGCGTTCAAGCTCTTCCCGCTTTAAAGCAACCTGTCGCTGGCTCTCCTCCCGCTCATTTCGCAACCGTTCCATGGTTGAAAAATTATCCCGGAAAACCCGCATAGCACCCAGCAGATCCCCTACCTCAGATCGATCCAAACTCTCCAGGGGTACAGACACATCCCCCTCTGAAAGACGTAACATGGCTTTGCGAATGTGAGAGAGCGGTGCGGTAATACTACGGCCAACAATGGCAGAAACGGTCCAAACGATCAAAAGAGAGGTCAAGATTACAGCGACAAAAGTACTGGCGGCTTCCCGAAAAATCAGATCAACATCATCAAGATAGATGCCAGACCCTACCACCCATCCCCAGGGTTCAAACTTCTGAACATAAGAGAGTTTTTTTGAAGCTTGCACCTGCCCAGGCTTGGGCCAAAGGTAAGAAACAAAACCAGCCCCTTTGGTTTTGGCAACATCGACAAACTGGCTGAACAGATAGACACCATTGGCATCCCGGATCCCATCAACCACCTCCCCATTCAGCTCAGGCCTTATGGGGTGAACCACCATACGAACATTCAGATCATTGATCCAAAAGTAGTCATTCTCTCCATAACGCAACTGCGCTACAGAAGCTGCGGCTTCTCGCTGGGCATCCGGTAACGTCATCTTGCCCGCTTCAACCAATGTTTGGTAACGGGTTAATGTGCCAACAGCAACCTGAACCAGATGCTGGGTCTTATTTTTACGGTCTTGGATGAGGTTGTCATGTAACTCATGCAGGCCAAAACCACCAACAAACATCAATGCAATGAGGGCGCAAGCCACCATGATCAACATACGATGATGAATTTGAATATGCTTTAAAGAGACACCTTCACTGTCCATCTGTTTTATGCCCCCCCTACGTCCTTTTAGCATCCCCACATGAAAATGCTTATTCCCCGCTTACTAATGTAGAACATTCCCCCCCCAAGAATCTATTTAAACCGGAAGGGATGACCTATTCAATTTCACTATTTTTGCAAGGCCCTTATTCTAGTAGCCCCTTCTAATAACAAAGAAAAAATGAAGAACATGCGAAAAACTGATGACGCTTAGATTACGAACAAAGCCTTAATCCAATTATCTTACCTCTGTATCATGTATACGCCCTTAATGTTGATCAATCCCAGCCCCTTACTATGGATCAGATTTCTGCTCGGCGCCCCTATAATACATGGGCGTACCGAGCCATGTACGGTTGTATATCATCAAGCGGGAGAGTGAGGGTACAACGGGAGTTGCGGAATTTTGTCAACGCACAGGTGGGGTTCGATTGAAAAAGGACAGTATAAAAAGGGATTAAGCACACCAATATTCACATTATATCTAAGGACAAACCAAGCACGACACCTCCAACAACAACATCACGCATATCTGGTCAAAGCACCTTACAAAAGCCAACTAATGGGCATAACACTCGACAGCATGACAGGGGAAGGATCGAAATAATGTAAAAGGGAGGTGCCACCAGGGTCCATAACCCTTAACGTGTACACCTCCCCAACACCAGATCGTTAAACGTTATTCAATGGCCTCAATTTCAACACCAAAGGTCATTGCACCAATCACTTTACCCGCCGCTTTAACCGGAATGGAAATCTGCACTTGGTAGCTTTGTGAACTCTGGTCCAGCTCCAATTCGCTGATATGGACAGTCCCCTGCCCACCGGCAAAGGATTTTATAAATTTCGCTTCATCACCCTGCCAATAATCAGAGGTTTTATCGGACATGCAGACATTGGCACCCTGATTATCCATGGCAAAAACCTCTGTCAAATAGAGGTTTTCATCCTTCCAACCAATAAGAACCTGACCACAATCCGAATCGATCAGCTCCTGCATGGTATCATCAACCCCCTCTTCAGCTTTCCAATGCTCATCGACACGTTTAATGGCCTCCAGCGTCAGACCTGTAGCGTTCTGAGCTTGCACTGCTGCAACCACCGTGGCATTGGTCCCTAATTCAGCCAGCTTAATCGAGAGATTCTTTACTTTTTCAGGAACTTCGTCCGCTGCAGCAGGTAGAGCCATGCAAACCATAGCTACAACACCAAAAACTCGAATTATGTGAGAGGGGTTCATGTGCATCTCCTATGGGCCGTAGAGAAGAGTACCAGGTATGATAAAAAGCCATCAAAACCCGTATCAGGTCATATTCACATTCACAACAGGCATAGGTACGCTTAACTCATGCGCGGATCAGACCCAAAACCTGCATGGCGCTGCTAACTACCAAAAAAATGGGCGCGGGACCTTTTCACCCTGCCACAACAGACAAAGCATGTCCAACTCAAGATATACAACACATTTATTTTGCTATTTATAATTTCTTAGTCGCAACACACATGATAGGGACAACCTCTTTAACAACATCCATTCGAACGTACCCACATAGACAGAAATAAATCTTTGAGATATTTAGAGATAATAATCCATCCCCCCCCTTAAGAAACAGGAATAAAACAACACATAATAAAGATCACAAGCCACCCAAAAACAACACAATCTCACCCCCCTTCTGCCCGAATAAAAATGGACTAAACAGGTAAGCCTGTCGGCTAAACCACCCTCTTCATACGCCCTAAAACAGAGATACAACACATTCCAACTCACCATGCATGCAGAAGATATCTTGGTTAAGTAGCCCAGCGTTTGACGCTCAATGAGTCTCTAAACGTGTATATGAGTCGCTACACATTCACAGAAAAAACCTTAGAGACTTTTGAAAAAAGCACTGAGAAAACGAGCGTGACACACTTACTGGCCAACCGATGGGAAAAGCGTGTAGGGTCGATTGTGACCGCACTAAAGAAGCAAAACCAACCTTGACGGATATTCAAAGAGCGCCAGCCACACCTTAGCGACAGTTTTTAAAATCTTCGTAGAAGAAGGGACTAGCCTACTGATTGCAGCGCTCCCTACCAGATGCTCTAGTAAGCTCATCGCTAACAGAGTTTTGTATTTCAAAAACTGACGACGAAAAAGCTCAATTCGGCTACCTGAAGATCCTCGCTAGCACCACTCAACCGTGGTCCATTTTAGCTAAAGAGAACCGATACTAAAAAAGCACCCATGATGGCTAAGCGAGTGGCATTTTTTAAATGATGGGGAGGGTCACTCAACGTTGACAAGCCCAACAAACCTCTATGCTCTCTCTATAGATTGACACCTATAAAAAGAGAGACCCTATGAATCTATTCAGGCATAAACATCTTAATTCAATTGTTTAAACAATCATTAGCCGGGCTATTGCTTCTTAAATAAGCCCATATCATTCAGCCATTACAAAACGACAAACAACCTGAATTAGGGCAGAGGGAGCAACACCATGTTCTCTATACTCTTCTGTTGTTGGCGCTTATGTACAGCCTCTGCGACACTGGACATTAAGGGAGGTGAAAGGCACAAGCGCCAAAGTTTTTTACTCTGTTGCAAGGCATAGGGTACAAGCTTGCCCACACCACGATGCCAGCCAACCCTTTTAACGTGCCTTCGTGCCTGCGCAGCATGATTAAATCGTTGAGCAAGGCAGACCAGCCTGCTGGCTTTGATATCTCTCATTACGCCCTCCAACAGTACTGGGGTATCATGCAACTGTTCTGAGTCACGTATGATAAAATGAGGCTGCACACCACGGTGTTCACAAAAAACGCCGTCTGGCCCTAACAAATGGCCTACTGTGAGCTTTAAGCCACTACCATTGGGCAACTGAAAATAGCGTTGTGTCAAACACTTACCAAAACTACCCTGCCCCACCACCCAAGCTGCTCCATGAAACTTCAAAGCCCGTACAAACAGCTCTGCAGCAGATGCTGTTCCTGGGCCTATCAACACAACAACCGGATGGGGCATGACCCGCATGGCAGCCGTACTCTGTAAGGGGATAGAGGTACCATCAGACTCCACCATGGTTACAATAGGCAGCCCTTCATCTAAAAAGAGTGAGGCTGCATCAACGGCTTCCAGCACACTCCCCCCTGGCGCATAGCGTAGATCCAGGATAATAGGGCCACCAAACGCCAGACCCTTTAGCAGCGCCTGCTGTAATGCCAGCGCAGTCCGATGGGCTAAGAAAGAATGAATACGAATAAGCACACCTGATTGATGGTTGGTTAATGGGTGTAGTTCAACCGTCGGAATGGTGAAGGAACCCAGTTTTACCGCAGAGATCCGCTCTTTGCTTTGACCGGGTATGCGCCAGCGAATGGCAATATCTCTTCGGCCCTGAAGCTGAGCCGCAACATAGCCAATTTTTTTATCCTGTAGTGAGACCCCGGCAATGCCAGTAAGAAAGACAGCCCGTTGGATGCCCGCTTGCCAAACAGCCCCCCCCTTAATGGGTGCCATTAAGATACCACCCGGCTGTTCAAGTACCATAGCACCTAAACCCAGGGAAGATTTAGGACGGGTTAAAGCGCGATATTGAGGATAATCTATCCATTGACTATACGGGTCTAAAGTGGACAAAAAGCGCTGCAGCTCCCCACTGGAACTCACCGGCACCTGCTGTGAAGTGGGGTGGGCAATATGATGTTTGCTGATAAGAGAAGCCGCACTGTTTAAGTCGGGTGCGGCCCATGCCTGGGCCACACCCATTATCAGCACCACCCCCACCAGCCAGAACCGGGCGCACAAGGGACGACGCCTATTCAAGCATCGCAGCGGCAATCTCTTCAGCCAGCTGATCACGCTCTAGCCGTAATGCCTCTACCCGAGCAGCCAGGGCCGGATCTGCGGCCTTACTGCTCTGTACCTTGGTGGATTGGATCTGACCATTAAGGGTCATCAACTTCTCTTCCAACATCCGTTTTTTTTGGGCATCCGCACGGCTAGCGACTTTCATATGTGATAACTGGCGGGCCAACACATGGTTTTGGCGCTCGATATCAGCCAGTTGATTACGCAAGCGGGCTACCTGTTGCGCACGACTGTCCTTCTTAGACTCAAGCTGCATATTCTCCTGTTCCAACTGCTCTCGCAGAGATTGAGCACGGGACAGCTCTTGATCTTTTTCATCGACCCGACGCTGATAGCAGTTACTGCTCAATGCCTGGGCGCCACTCATAAACCCTCCTTTAGAAGGGTCGCACTCCGCGGTACTCATGGTCTGGCACCCCTGAAGCAGCAGAGGTGCGGTAATTATCGCCACTACTAGGCTTAATTTTTTATAAGCAGTCATCAATAGTCTCCAACGTTACAGGTATTGACCCACAGTGGCTGACTGAGTAGCCATGGCATCTACCATACCATTTAACTCTGTGATCTCTGACTCCAGCGCGGCAACCTGTTTGGCCATATTGTTATGGGTTGTCGAACCCTGCTGGGCTGTCTGCACCTCTTGAAGTACGGCCTGCTGAACCTCCAGCTCTTTATTTAAGCTGGCCAATTTTTTCTTGTTACTGGCAAGCCGGGTATCCAGGTCACTTTTCTTGGCCTGCAACTGTACGGTGTTGGCTTTACCACTTTTGGCTTGGGCAACCAGTTGATCAATTTCCGCTTCATCTGCGGCGATGGCGGCTTTCAAATTGCTATTATTGGCATCCAAAGCAGCATTCAGACCCTGAGTCTGTTCAATCTGGGCATTATAAAACGCTTCGGTGGAGGCGAAAGATTGCTTTCGTTTATCAATCTCATTACCGATCACACCACCGATGGCGGCTCCAGCCAGTGCGCCAATGAGTGCACCTTTTTTACCTTTCGCAAGCCCACCAATCAGCGCCCCTAAAAGTGCACCACCAATGGCACCTTCCTTGGTGGCTTGAGTGTTGCTCGGGGCTTTTTCGGAACCGTCCGAAGGCCCTGCTCCGCCAGCTCCGGTGGTTTGACACCCAGCCAGAGCCAGTGTTGAGGCGAGCATTAAAACCGTTGCCTGCTTGGTAACCCGTTTCATAACCATTCTCCCACAAATCTTTGGTCTGCTTGTGTCACATGATAAGTCATCTTACAACTCTCCCAGTAAATCCCTGCTCTGCAAAAGCTGTATAATGGCCTGCTGCATAGCCGCTCTATCCTGCTGACCATCTCCAACCTGTTTAAACTGCTTTTTCACCAACGGGAAGGTCTCCCGCTCAGGCCGGGATACTTTCCCCCGTGCGATCAACTTCGTAAAATGATCAAAACTGCTCTTGGCCAGCTTTTCACCACACCCTTTTAGGGCATCCATCTTTTTAAGATAGTTACCAAAATAGGTCTGTCGTTTTTTGGCTTCATGTTCTGCAGCCTTCTTCAGTTTGACAATTTTTGCCTGAATGGCCGCCTTTTTCTGGGCACGTTTACCCAAGATGGTCGCCAATCGCTCTGCCTTACTCCGTTCAACCTCAGCCCGGCCAAAGAGAAAGACAAAAAGAAGCCCCTCCTTAACATAGGTATCACATACCTGCTGGTTACGCATATCCAACTGACGGGAGGCTTCCGTCAAGGCGGTTTGCAGGCTTTCGAGCTGACGTCGTAACACCTCATCTCCCTCTCCAACCTTGGCCGTGAGGTTTTGTATGGTGTTTTGAGCACTATTAATGGCCGCACCAGCTTGCACACCGCTATTCACTAAGCTCTGCCCTGCCGGGGTTTTACTACGTAGTTTCTGCAAGTAGCTCTCAAACCCCTCTTCCAGGGTCAAACGGTACTGTTTGGTTGGTATGACAGGGCTGCCAATAGCCAATCGGATGCCTGTCGTAGGCGATCGAACCGCCACCATCGTCTCCCCACGCGCCATATAGATCCCAACCTCTGAGCGAAAAGCGGTTCGGATTTCAGAGGCTTTATTGAGGAAACTGCCGCCCCGAGCACTTAACGCACCAGATTTCCCCTGCCCCAACTCCGCCTGAAACAGCTCAGCCGTAAGCTCTTGCACATTGCCGAACTGATCATGAAATCCATTAATGGCATCCAGAGTACCGATACGGCGGGGTTTACCTTTGGCTTTAGGTTGGACAAAAGCATATTTCTTGGCTTTGGCGCGGGAAAAAGGTAAAGCATCATCAAATTGGCCATGCCCAGCCCCACCTCGGGCAGCAAACTCCCACTCAACTTCAGTAGGGAGACGCACAAAACCGGGAATGGCCTTCTGCTCCTCAGGTGCGGCGATGGAAGGAAGCTTAGCCCGACAGGCCTGATCGCCATAACACCACAGGTTATAACGGTGTATAAAGTCACGGTAATCTGCCAGCGTTAGCCAAGCTGCAGGAAATGCCAGCGCACGGTCTAGTTTTTTACCCTTTAGTTTGGCCAGCTTTTTATCCTTAGGGTCACCAGACTTGGCGATCAATGCTTTAACACCTGCGGGCATATCTCCTGCACCCAGCACAGCAGCTACCTGGGCTTTTGAAACTTCATATTTACCCATATGGTAGACCCAACCCTCAGCTTCGGGAAAAGATCCCCCTACCATAGTTTTACGTGGTGCGGCAAACAGGCCACCCTGAGGGTCCCCAACCTGCACAATCCGGCGATGATCGCCCCAAAAAGCTTGCCCCGGTACCGTAACTTTACGAAACACCATACTTAAGCCAGCAGGCATAGGTAGATGAAAGTCATCGACCGCAGGACAGGGATCGTGGGTAGCAATCCCCTGTTTTTTAGTGGGGCACTTGGCCTGGGCCGATATGGGCAACAGCAGCGTGATAAGGGCCAATAGGGAAATCCAGGTCTTAACCATGAGGCTCTCCTTTTACTCCACACGTATGGCTTCAGCCGGTTCAATGCGTGTGGTCCGCCACGCTGCCACCAACGCACTTACAGCAGCCGCAGCGATCATGATCACCACCGCAGATGTCACCATGAAGGGTGTAAGTGCACAAATACGCTCCCCCAAGGCCAGATCTGCCGCAAAGACATGGTTGATAATACCCGCCAAGAGATAAAAACCACTGACAGCCAGTAAAGCACTCAATGCTGCGACCAATATCGCTTGATGCAAGGGAAACCAGAACACCTGCCGCCGGGTTAACCCCAATAAACGCATCATAGCAATGGCCCGTTTTTTACGATCGACCGATGCATAAAGGCTGGCAACTAGCGCGGCCAAGCCACCCAGAATTGAGACCACAGCAATGAGCCAAAAAATACGGTTCAGGCCCCGGTCTAAAGTACGAATGCGCTCAATGGCCTGCACTTTAGCAAGGGTTTCCACCCCCTGATCTTGCAGTAAACGATATAAGCCTGCAACATCCTCAATACTCTTGGTATAAAGGCGAAAACCGTGAAAGCCACCCCGATCCAACGCAAAGCCAGCCTGCACCCCATCAAACCGTATAGATCGCTGCTGACCCGTACGCAGTGTGCCAGCCAGATCCACCGGAATAATGGCCCGTTGCAACCTTGTTGTGCCCATAACCTGCAGCTGGAAGGGAGGTAACGACGCCCCCTGTGTCATCTGTACGGCTATCGTGCCGGATGATATACCCAGGTCCTCAGGCAACAACAGGCCCATCAAACCTCCACGGTTCCAGGGGGTTTGAATCCCTAATTGCGCCGCCTCTGTTGGGGTCAAGGAGAGCGCCGTTACGGGCCGTTGCGACCTCTGCCCGTGCCGATCCAACACCAGATCCCCGACGTGAGCATAGGGAAGAATAATCGTCCCCCTTCCCCGCAATTTATCCCGGACCATAGCAAGCGCACTTTTCTGCACCGGCTGTTTAAGCACATGCAGATGGTATAGCTTTGCCCCCTCAGGCACAGGCAACCCCACCAGCGCATTAAAACGCGCCTCAGACAGGGCCTCCAGTTGGCTAAATCCTGTTCCGATGGTAAGACGTCTCAGCAACATCATCGGTACCGGCTTCATAGCCACCAAGTAGATACCATCAAAGCTCTGGTAGGGTACAGGTCGTCCGCCTGACCAACCGCGCTCCGGCACGGCCAAACCTTCCCGATATTGCTCAACATCCACAGCCAGCTGCAGGGGTACGTAAACTCTAGGGAGTGCATCAGCCCTGGGTTCAAGTATGGCAACCACCTGCAAGCTCTGCTTGGCCTCCTGCCGCCGCCCTTTATAGGTCCGAGCTGCACGCAACGTCACGGGATCTCCCGTTTGAACCTTGAGCCGCACCGCAGCCTCAGTAGAGAGAACCGCCTGCCCCTTTTGGGGAATGACCCCACCATTCTCCAGCAGCAGTGGATCTCCAGGCCCCGTGGGCAGCATATCCATACCTTCTCGCCGTGTTGCGGCCTGCAACCGTACGATGGATGATCCCCGCAAAATGGTGGGGGAAACAAAAGCGACTTCAGGCCGTTTGGCCAAAGCATCAAACCAGCTCTGTTGCAAGTTCATAGCGCGCTGAGGTTTTAGCTCCCGATAGACAGGGTCCTCGACCAACCGCCCTTTTAAGGTCTGAATGGTGCCATTTTTAAGCCCCAACAACAGCAACAATGGGGTAAGAATGGTTGCCAGGGCCAATACCATACAGAGGGTTAAAATCCACTCATGCAGGAGATCTTTGGTGGCCAACCCTAAGGTACTACCCGCGCCCATCATGGAAAAATCTCCCCACAAATCGAGTGGGTATGGCTGTCGGTCTGCTGCTTTAAATCAAAGCTATAGGTATGGTCAGCCTGGCTCACCAAATCCCGATCATGGGTAACCATCACCACCGCAACACCTTGCGCCCTGGCCAGGTGTTGTAGATCTTTAACAATGCCACGGGCACGCGGTTTATCCACCGCAGCTGTAGGCTCATCCGCCAAGATGATACGGGGCCTATGGATCAAGGCACGAGCAATGGCCGCTCGTTGCCGTTGCCCACCAGAGAGGTGCTGAGGCTTTTTATCCAGCATGGGCGCTATCCCCAACCGCTCAGCCAAGGCCACAATGCCTGTTTCATCCACAGGTTGATGGTTGATCTTCATGGGCAAACGCAGGTTTTCTCGCACACTTAAAAAGGGCAACAACCCGCCAGTCTGCAGAACATAACCCAAGTACCGCCTTCTGAGCATCGCCAAAGCAGCTTCATCATGACCCCGCCACAGCCCACGGGCATCTATCTGTCTCTGTTCTAACTGAAAACTAAACTGTTGACAGGCACCAGGTTGCAGGACCAGTGCGAGCAGATCCAACAAGGTACTCTTACCACAACCGGAATCCCCAACCACGGCAACAAAGTTACCGGGGCTTAACTGAAAATGAGGCATTTCCAAGGTAAAGCTGACCCCACCTTGTGCCCGTTCCCGTCGTAATCCACGTATTTCCAATAAGGCTGCCATCTGACAGCCTTAAGGTAGCGCTTCCAGGGGCACGGGGTAGATTTTGTCTGTGTCAGGCGCTCTTGGATCCAACACCTTCCATACATCCACGTTCTGGTTAACCTCCACATAGTATTGAAGTTTGGCTTCAAGGGCGCGTTCCAAGGCCACCCGTTCATCGGGTTGCATCGCCTCATAGGTTTCATTGTTCATGTCCAGAATGGTGGACTTATAGGGCAGGCTCTCAATCCAACGGGGCATGAGCTGAGTATTGCTCAGAGTTTTTGCCCCCTCAAAGGTCACTTGCTGCCCTTTGGCCACCTGCGACATCACCGCCTGCAACGCCTCAAAAAACTGCAACTCCGCAAATTCGGCAGTCCGCAGGGCCTCAATCACTTTACTCAAGGTGGTGATCAGGTTGTTCAGCTCTCCTTTGGTGAGCAATACCCGCACATCCAGAGCTCTCTTCTCTGGGTTGATCAGATCCCGATCCATCGCCCAAAAGGTGATATCTCTAACGGGCTCTCCCCCCAAATAGTTAACCAAAGCCGCCGCGGCCACCTGCTTAACCATCTCTTGCGTAGCCTCTACTTGGGCGGAAGCCGCCGTCTCCTCCCCTAACAGCTCTTTTAGGGTGGCCTCACCCGAAGCCAACAGTGAGTCTGGGTTGACCCCGGCACCACTGCGCGCCGCCGAGATAATGAAGTTCATCATCCCGGCAATGACCTTTACCTGATCTTCAAAGCCCTTGGTATCTTTTGCATCAATACTGAAGTAGGCGGGGCTCTCGGTTCCGGGGTTGGTACCCAGGGTTGAGAACTGCACCTCAGCCCGGGGGTGATCTTTTGCGTAACGCTTTTCTTTAAGGTGAATGGCAAAGTTATAGATGTTTTTATCCCGTGCCATCTGCGCCAACTCTGCGGCACCCAACCCTGTTGTTGATTGCTTGTGTCCCGGTTCGTGGGCAGAGGCATCCCCAACCACCACCATAAAACGCAGCCCATCCCCCCATGGGATCTCATTCAAGGCTGTTTTAACACCTGCATAGACCTCCTCAGCATAGTCATCGCTGGTGGTTTGGGCCGCACGAACCTCGTTCCCCATCAACTGGGCAAAGCGGGTATTGTCTAACATGTTTGGAGTAAAGTTTTTGGCCGTATAGGCCAGAGAGGGCATACGTTTAAGATCATCCCGATATCCCACAAACCCAAAACGGATCTGCTCTTTAATGGCGGGATCTTTGGCCATAGCACCGGCCAAATCCAACATCGCTTGTTTGGTACTCTTGACATAAGGACCCATGGATCCGGTGAGATCCATGACAAAGACCAGATCTACCGTAAGGTTCTTGCCCTCTGCACCACTCATGGTGGCACGACTGGTGGCCGACTTTTGGAAGGTTTGACTCTCCAGTGTGGTTTGGTTTTGTGCATCGGAGCGCTGATTGGGCACAGCCGCTGCGACTTTAACCAATCTGGTCTCATCATCGAACAGATCAGAGACCTGATAATCCAGGACCGGCAGGATGTAAAAATTATCCTCAATATCCACAAAGCGGTTCGGCTCAACAGAAACCACACCTTGGGGTTTCCCCCCTTTTTGTATGTCTCCGTAGAGAGCATCTGCCAACCCCTCTCGCTCATCCGCCTCGACCAGAGTTTGTAGGTTGGGTAGATCTTTAAACATGAGAACCGGCTTACGTGCCTCTTCACCAGTACCGGGGTGGGTATAGGCCACCACCAGTGCTTGGCGCCACTCCATGACATCCTTGGCTTGCATCCAACCATCGGCACTACTCAGGGTACCGCCGACCTGGTACCAACCTTTGGGCTCTGCTGGATTACTGTTATCCAACCCTACCCGCTCAAAAACAAATAAAGGAGAGAAAGCCTTAAGGTTTTCCTTGGCAATGGTTTCGGTAGACTGCTGGGTAAACAGATGGGATGCAGGACGGGGCAACACCCGAAATGGCAAGCCGGTGGTGGACTCTCGGCACACCTTGCCAGCTTTGCAACTGATCTGAAAAGTAGGTGCCGTGACGGCACCACTGTTAAGTGCCTCTTTAAGGGCGCTGGGATCGTCCGGTAACGCCTCTTTTAATTCATCACTTTCCGTCGCCAGTATCTCTTTGAGCTCTCCTCCATCCATACCCGGCAATACCTCTTTCAACTCACCGCCATCCATGCCCGGCAGCACCTCTTTTAACTCATCACTTGCCAGTGCTGGGGGTACGGTCATAACCAAGAGCATCATGACGCACCAGATAAGGTGGGAAGTTGGGCGAGGAAGCAACATAACTCTCTCCTAAAATCTCATCATAGCCTACGCAAACATACCAAAAGATGTATCGCTGTTTCGATTATCCAACATTTTTGGATGAAATGGGAATAAAATGCTCAAAAAGCGAACACGCTTCCAGGGGCATTGGAAGCGTGGATAGAAATGTGGTGCTTCACCAGGGGATAACCTGATGCCAAAGAAACCACCTTTTCACATTCTCGGCTGGCGACGCTGGCTTCTCTACCTGCTAACGGGTTTTTTTGCCCTATTGGGGCTGGGAACTGGAGCTAGCTTCATCACCCAGGGAATGCACCATGCGCGACCTGATGATATCTATGCAGGCTTGTTTATGGGCGCCTGCCTATTACTAATAGCAACCCTTTTGGGGTGGATACTGTTCAAGCGCCAACCTTCCACTGCGGACACGAAGATGGACGGTACAACCCAAGGGGTCATGGTGGCACATATGCTCAATCTCTCTGACGATCTGAGCAGTGAGGATATGGATGGGGATGTTTGACAGTTTTAAACAGTGGATGGTTCAGGAGATAGCCGGTGAAAATTACCCTTGCCACCTTAGTTGGCCTGACTTTAATTTCTACCCCCGTGTGGGCGGATTATCCCTCTGCAATCAAGGCCTTTATTGGCAAGGATTATAAACAGGCCGCCTCATTGCTGCGTCCCCTGGCTGATCAGGGCAACGTCAAGGCGCTCTATAGTCTTGCCACCCTCTACCATCATGGGCGGGGAGTGGAGGCTGACCCAGTCATGGCCTGCCTGCTCTACAGCGTCGCAGAACAGGGGGGCGCTAAAAAAGCACCAGGACAAAAAAACCTGCTGTCTAAGGCTCTGGGCCAAGCGGGAGAACAACGCTGCAGCAAGCTCACCGCCAGTTGGAAACCCGGCA
Organism: Magnetococcus sp. PR-3; assembly: GCF_036689865.1. NCBI lineage: Bacteria > Pseudomonadati > Pseudomonadota > Magnetococcia > Magnetococcales > Magnetococcaceae > Magnetococcus > Magnetococcus organivorans. Next base: position 33,626 of record NZ_JBAHUQ010000035.1, on the reverse strand, counting down.
TGCTGGCAGGTATGCAACGCAAGATGGCCCTAGGGCCATTGGCAGACGGAGGGGTATTTCCACAGATTAAACGCCCAACGCCCCCCCAAGATCCCTATCAGTTTCATAAGGCCCCCAAAGCCCCGACTATTACTGCTGAAATGATGGCTAAGGGGCTTCCAGCAAGAGCAGAGCTTGGGGTAACACCGCCCTCTATTGAAGCCCCTAAAGCTCCTTCCCATATGCGAAAGACCTACCCCACCGCCCAAACCCTACCTAAATATGACTGGGGCAACAGCCCGCTGGATAAGGTGCTGGCCAGCTTAGGGAATGCCAAAGTGGTCGATCGTGACAGTAAAGAAGTAACCCGCAAAACGCATAAAGATGACCAGGGCAAGCGCCATACGACGCTCTATCTTAAGGAAACCATCATAGAAGGAGATCTCAGCCAAGCGACCCGTTTTTCTGGCTGGATCCGCTACTATGTGCGCCGAGATAAACGCTGGATGGAGCTAACGGAGCACCAGGAAGGGATCCCCCATGGTTGGAAATATATTTTCCGCCCCCTCAACCGTAAGGATCAAAGTTCGCCAGCGATTCTGCGAAGGGCCCAACAGATGAACCAGGGCCAAAAGACCGGCTTTGAACTCCGTTTTGACAAGAAAAAGGGCTATTTGAGCAGTGTCGACAGCCGTACCAACGGCCAGTTGGATGGACCAGCCTACCGTTTTTACGAAGATGGCACGCTACACTGTCTCTACAACCATAAAGTTGCCCCCGGGGGCAATGCCTATATGGACCATGGCCCCCGGCTCTGTTTTGATGTCTCAGGGCAACTCACCAGCCAGCAGGAAAAAGTGAATAGCAAGTCCCATGGTGCCGACCGCCAGTATGAAAAAGGATGGCTAAAAAGTGAGAAGTTTTTTGAGATGGATAAATATCAAGGGGTCTACAGCCAGTACCGCCAAGCCAAACTAGAGCAATGGCAGCGCTATCAAAACGGTCAACGTAACGGCCCCAGGCAACACTACAAACTGAGTTACGAGAAAAAACACTATTTAGAGACAGAAGAGTGGTGGAAAGAGGGTAAACGCCATGGCCTACAGTGGCGCCTACATGATAACGGTAAACCCACCACGCTTACAGAATATGTAAACGGCAAAAAACAGGGACTATGGGTCAAATGGAACCGCGATAGCGGACTTATTGACAGCATGGGTCGCCATGAGCAAGGGCAGCAACATGGTCAGACCCTCTATTTTAGTTATGCGGGCGACCTGCACCGTGTTACCAGCATGAAGTTGGGCAAACGCCATGGGCCAGATATAGCGTTTGACAAAGGGCGGGTAACGAACTGGCAGAACTATACGGACAATATCCGAGATGGCGTTCAACTGACCTATAGCGCAGTGCTGGATAACCAATATAAAGATACAGGTCAGTCCGTATCCAGTGCGGTAGAGACCTTTGTTCATGAACCGGGTGAGAGCTACGGCAAAAAACATGGTCGCTATATAGAGTGGGATGCCAGTACGGGTCAGGTGGTAGAATCTGGCAGCTATATTAAAGGCAAAAGAGCCGCCCAATAAATAGATTCTGCTGAATGGGTATAGTGAGGATTACGCCATGAAACGAAGCCTTACCGCCAGCTTGTTGCTACTACTCTGCACGCCAGCCCTTGCCGCTGAGATACCGGTTAATGTGCGTATGCAGAATGTGGTTAAGACATTCTCCTTGCAAACCGGTCATCGGGTTGCTGGGTTGGGGTCCTGGATATCTGGCAAGAACTATCGACCTTTTAAGTCAGATCATGACCTACGCATGCTTGTTCCTAAAGGGACCCCACCTAAAAAAGCGGCCAAAATGTGGCGGCATGCCCAAAAAACCTTACGCAACCTGATTAAAAAAGAGTTCGGTAACGATGCGGTTAAAATTCTTAATGAGACCAATTTTTACCCGCCCAATCAGCTAATGAACGGACTCAACAGTGCAGATGATGCACTGGGCCGCTTTCAACAGCTAAAATCTATGCCCAACCTGGGCTATCAAGGAAAGATCACCCCCAACACCCCCGCTAAATATTTTGAGGGGCTCTATGGTAAAGGGGCCCGACAGTGGGCTCAGCAGTATGAGCGGGAGGCAGGCAGGCTCTTTTATTCTAACAAGGGCAAGGTTGCTTTCATGGGGTCTTTGGACCAGGTGCACTTGCAGGAGGGGCTCGCCCGTTACACCCCATCTGGCATGGGTAATACCGCCGGCCAGTGGGCTGACAAGCTACTGGATGAAATACGTGGAGGGGACCCCAAAAAAATCTCCAAATACTTAAAACGTGTAAACAATGATCTAAAAAAAGCTCGAGAGCTGGCTAAGTTACCCAAAGGTAGCCGCTGGTTTGGAGAGGTTGAACGGCTTGCAGGAGAGCTGGATGATCTGGCCAAAGCTAATTTAAGCGCCGCAGACCGCTCCAAAGCCCTTGGTAAGCTCTCTTTGCGGGCGCGTACACTACATCGGCAGGCGGTACGTGAAGCGGGTATTCTTAAACATTGGGACAAAGCGTCAAAGGGCCAAAAGGTGATGCTGCACTACCTTATGGACTCGAACACCAAACAGGAGGGTTGGATCAAAAAGATGGCCAAAAATGTCCCCTGGGGACAGGTGGTCAAGGGTCTACTGACCTATGTTAATGTATTGCAAACCTCCCGTGCCCTTGGGGAAGCGGATGATGCCAGCGCCCTCTATGCCCAAGTTCCCATGCTGATCACCAGCCTGCCAGCTTCTGTTATTGCCACCATCACCGTTGAGTTTTTGGAGTCGGCCAAAGGTTTGGGTTACCGCACCATGGCCATGACCCAGGATGCCTGGGATTTACTGGATGGTATCTACAGTGCTGGAGGACGTGCAGGTAGCAGTGAAAACCGGCGGTTCTCCCTGGATGACTTGGTGCAGCTGGTCCCCAACGAAGCTCGCCTTCAAGGGCTGGTTTACTATTTGGCCCTAAAATCCACCGACCGCGGCATTGGCCAAGAGACCGGTAAATATGATGAGAAGGTGGGGCAAGAGGTCTATGCCAGGGTTTATCCCAAAATTTTAGCCGCTTGGAAGGCACGCCGGGAACAGCTTCAACAACAGATTCAGCAGCACGCTGCCGCCCCTTTTGAACACCCCATTTTATTGACCTACAGCCCTGCCCCTGCCCGGCTGGGAGCTAAGGGTGAACCTGTCACGGTACAGGTACGCTCTTCACTCTCGACCAAAACGGTCAATCGCAGCCACACCACCCTTAAAAAGCTCTATGGCAAGCTCTCAAAAAAAGCCAATCCTTGGTACAACATCTCCTATGACTGGAATAAGAAGGATGGTGGCACAAGCAAAGCCTTTACTTTTTCTCAACCCGGCACCTATCCGATCTCATTACAGATCCATGCTCGAGCTGGCATGAAAGGGATGGGAAGCCATACAGCCTGGGGATACGAGCGCAAAACAACGGCCATGGTTGAGGTGGTGGTTTTAGGGGCTGAACAGGAAAAAGATAAAGATAAAAAAGCCTCCAAAAAGCCCTCGGCACCTTCTGTACAAAAACACTCCTCGACCACCTCTACCCCACCCGCCATGGAGTGGCAACCCCATGATGGGGCAACCGCACCCTTTGAAAAAACACCTGCATCTCAGAAACCAAAGGATCCTTGCGCCCTAACCGATGCTCAGCTGGCTCGTATTGATCATAAGTTAGCCGGGATCTCCCCTTCCCGTATGGCCTCGTTGGCGATCAAAGTTTTGCCGGAGAAAAAGCGTAAAAGAGTGCTTAATTGCATCTGTCGGGTTCATTCGGGGGCATCCGGCAGTGTCAGCGTGTGGTACGACACCCAACCCGTTAACAACTCGCCATCCTGTAAAGACCTGTCCAATGGCCCCTGCGTTGCTTCGGGCTTTGGTTGTTGGCGCACCCCCTTTAAACCCGATAAAAAAGCCTTGGATCAGTGCCGCGTTAACCTAACACTGGGTCGTCAACTGTGTGAAGCTGGGAGGTAAGATCATGTTTCGTTGGCTGCTTATTCTCACTTTGACCCTTCTACCAGCACTCGCAGGTGCGGCTGACTATCGCCTTGTACTCAATCGACCCGAGCGCCTCTACCAACCGGGAGAGAAGCTACTGGTGACTTTTGAACCCGCTAGCAAACACACCAACGCCCATGCATGGGTGGGTATTGTGCCCGCTCACATTACCCACGGCTCGGCCAGCCACAATGATAAACATGATCTGAATTACCACTATGTACGCGACAAATGGCAGTTCACCTTCAACGCCCCGAAAAAAGAGGGATCCTACACCATACGCCTGAACGACCCTGCTGATCAGGATAGAGAGCAGGCCTCGGTTGCTTTTACAGTCAAAGTTAACCATGCCGTGGGTTGGCTAAAGTTAACCAAGTCGATGTATGCACCCAACGAGAAAATTCAGGTGCGTTTTCAGGGATCCGCCCTTTATCCCAACGATAGCTGGGTAGGGTTACTTCCTGCTCACATCACTCATGGCAGTACCAAGCATGCTGGCAAACATGATCTTGCCTATGAATATTTACGTCATCGAACGGCAGGTGATCTGTTCTTTACCGCCCCCAAAAAGGAGGGGAAGTATGACTTGCGCATGCTGGAAACCAGCAATGACCATGAGGTCGCCACCGTACCGTTTGTGGTACAGGTCGATAAAAAAGCCGCCTCTCTCAAGCTAAAACAGACGCACTATGAGCCCAAACAAAAGATCCAGGTCGCGTTTGGTGCGGCAACGAGTTATCCCAATGACAGTTGGGTGGGTATTTTACCCAACCATATCTCCCATGGCAGTACAAAGCTCAATGGCAAACATGATCTTGCCTATGAATATGTGCGTAAACGGCGCAGTGGTTTCATGAACTTTACCGCCCCCAAAAAAGAAGGGCGTTATGATCTACGCATGAATGAAACCAGTAATGATAAAGAGGTTGCCAGTGTCACCTTTAATGTGACCGTTAATCAGTCTGAAGCCTCTTTAAAGCCTGTTAAATCCATCTACACCCCGGGTGAGAGCATGCAGGTTCGCTACCGTGCTTCAGCTCACTACCCGAGTGACAGTTGGGTGGGCATTTTACCTGCAAACATCAGCCACGGCAGTACAGCTCATAATGGCAAATATGATCTCACCTACCAATATCTTCGAGGTAACACAGGGGGAACATTAACGTTCACTGCTCCTGTTAAAGAGGGGAAGTACGACCTGCGAATGAGTGAGACCTCCAATGATAAAGAGGTGGCAACAGCCCCGTTTAAGGTCGAGGTAGCGACCCAAGGCACAACGTTGAGTTTACCCCAAAACTGGTACCAACCCGGTGCAACCATAAAGCTGGCCTTTACAGCGTCAGCCAGTTATCCCAGCAACAGCTGGGTAGGTATTGTACCCAGCCACATCAGCCACGGCAGCACCGCCCATAATGATAAACATGATTTAAACTACAGCTATTTACGCCAAAAAACCTCAGGCTCGTTGACCTTTACCGCCCCCAAACAAGAGGGTCAATATGATTTTCGTCTCAATGAAACCAGCAATGATAAAGAGATACGCCACATCAGTTTCCTGGTATCCAAGAGCAGACCTGAGGGTGTAAAGCCCGTAGGAGCAGGCCATGCTGGACAAGCCGAAGGGACTAAAAAGGTAAAAAAAGATCACACCATCCAGGAGGATGTGGATGTATCTGATTTAATTCAAAGTATTGGAGCCATTGCCCGAGAGCCTTTAAAGGGAGCGCATCAGCCATGAGAACCGCACTTTGGATAACAATTACCCTACTCTGGCTTGCCTATACACCCAGCAGCCATGCAGGCTACCCAGATGCCATCAAAGCTTACCTCGCTAAAGATTTCAGCAAAGCTCAGGCTCTACTACTCCCTTTAGCGGATGATGGACACAGCAAAGCCCAATTTAGCCTGGGTCTACTCTATGAACGTGGTCAGGGGGTTCCTAGAGAGGCCACACTCGCTCATATGCTTTATCAGTTGGCTGAAAATGGGGGAAGTAAACGGGCGTCTAAACAGCGTCAAGCCCTTGAGCTGCAAATGAAGCCTGAAGCAATATTACAAGCTAAACAGATGGCTAGAGCGTGGAAACCAGGCGCTTTAGCGGCACTTAAAGAGAAACAGGTCATCGCGAAAATGGCTCAGGGAGGCCCCTTCCCGAGCATTCCTCTACCAACAATGTCCAGAACCCCCTACATATTTCACCAAGCCCCCACAGGCCCCCCCTTTGATGCGGCTCAGTTGGATAAAGGGGTACCCAAACCAAACAGGTCAGGCTTACCCAAAATACCTGCACATAACCAACCGATACTGGACAAGCAAATCTATACCACGCTCCCTAAGGTGAGTGATTTTTCTGGTTATGACCTCGGGAGCATCACACCAGAGCAGTTTCTTACCCAGTTTGAGGGAGAAAGAGAGCTAAACCATCAGCAACTCTACTACGACAAAGCCAACCGAACTTGGCATGAAAAAGCGGTATGGGATGCTGCCCACCAGAAACAACAAGGAGTAGAGGATAGTGCCAATAGTAACGTACCGCCTTTCCGCGGCTTTAAACGCCATGAGGGGAAAAAACGACTGACGCTACAACAAATGATAGATGGCAAAATCAATGGACCACAACTCTATTGGAAGCGTCAGGATGATCAATGGGCACTGAAAGAGATTAGTCATTATAAACAGGGGGCACGACACGGCCCTTACTTAAGCTTCCATGAGAACGGAACCTTAAAGCACCATAAAAACTACGACCAAAAGCAGACCCTTGGCTTAGCGGTAAGTTTTAACAAACAGGGGCAGCCCACGCGTGTTTCCAACTATGTACAACATACAGAAAAAAAGAACCGCACCTATCAGGATGGCTATATCTACAGCATGGATGAGAAACAAGGGTGGGTCAAAGAGGTCCGCCTACGTGAAAAGGATCGAAGTGTCAGTAGTGCTCGCTACAACAAGGCGGGATACCTTACCTCCTTGGAGCTATGGCATGGAGGTCACCAAGCAGGCTGGGTGCACTATAAAGATGGATGGTTAACCAACTACTGGCTCACCTTTGGCCAGGAACATAACAATAGAGTAGACCAGGAATATCGACATCAAAATGGCAAACAGATCTTAATAAAAGAGCGCCATAGGGTTGGCAAACTCACGCAAACATGGAGCTTTAGAAAACAAGATGGCTCACTGATCAGCCTTGAAGAGAAACAGGGGAAAAACAAGCATGGCTTAAAAGCATCTTGGAACGACAAAGGGGTTCTCACCGCACTTGAGCGTTGGATGGACGGTAAGCAGATGGGACAAAGCCTACGCTTTTCTCAAAACGGGCAGTTGGAACATCTCTGGACTTATAAGGAAGGCAAACAGTTTGGCCCCGCTATCTACATTGACCCCTATAACCAGCTCATTTCCTGGACCAATTATGGTGACAATGGTTACAGCGGACTTTCCATAAGCTATGTACCTGTTAATTATGAAATGGGCTATCGGGGAGAGAGCCACTGCAAACACCCAAAACCTCAGTGTAAACGCGTGTTGGCTGAGGTAACGACCTATAATGACCAGGGACAAAAACACGGCCCATACGTCTACTATATCAGTAGTGGAAAGCTGATCAAAAAAGTCACCTACATGAATGGTCATAAAGTTAGTGAAGAAAAGTATTAAGTTAAATCAGGCCCATTAGTGACCAATCCATTCATGAGCGATGGCGGCAATGCTTAACCCTATAACCCAAGCCAAACCCATTTTAAGCCAATAGTGCCATTTTTTTTTGGGGGGTGGCGTCGCGTGGGTCATGACGGATACTCCTTATACCTTGACAGATAGCGTACCGACATAGGTTGATCGGTGCATGTTGACCATACATATCTATTACACACCTATCCATCCTACCTTCACCACAACCTTTGCCTTAGAGCTTTCAAGAGGCTTTGTCTGTTAAACCAATGACGATCCGTTATTGCCACCTACGCCCTCTACAATGAAGCCGCAGAATTTTTGAATATTTTTTAGCTCAGAGAGATACATAAGACTCTTTTGAGCATATATGCCGTTTGGTTACCATACCCCCCAAATTTCATACATACAACACCAGTGCTTGGAGCACCCATTTTGGAAGACATCATCCATAACGGAACAACCTTAGCCCTGATCAAATTGCATTTACCTTGTCATGTTGTGAGGGGTGGGATAGTGCAGCAACTAGTTATACTGCCAACCCCATATTTTTAAAGATTTTTATCAATCATTTCCACTCAACCCGAACTCTTTAAAAAAAGCGTTCGAACATCCAGAAACGTAATCACATGATGGGTGAAGGAAGATAGCCATGGCTTATATGGCTGACCATAAAAGCCACAGGAAGCACCCGGTCACTGTTCATTGAGTGCGCCTCAGAATCGGCCTTAATGGATAAAACAGAGGGGTCATGGGGGTTTTATTGCCCCTCCTCTATCGTGTTCAAACCTAACCTCATCTGGTTAGAAAGGCCGTTCATGACGACCTTCCTCCTCGCGAGACTTCTGTTTTTTTATTCCAAGCCTCTTCTGATCAAGCCCTATAACACATTATCTACAGATCCTTTTTACTCCTCATTTTCCAAAGCCTTTACAGCAATATCCCCTCCCCTTTTTAAACGAGTTGACGGATAACAACGATCTGTAGCTTGCCGTAACACAGCCCTAAAAAAAGAGCACAAAAAAACCCCTTGATGCCAAGCATCAAGGGGTTTTTTGTATTCTGGCGGAGAGGGAGGGATTCGAACCCTCGATACCCTTACGAGTATAACACCTTAGCAGGGTGCCGCCTTCAGCCACTCGGCCACCTCTCCGTGATCGGGAATAGGCCCGTATTTAAGCCGAGCCTTAGCCTTGTGTCAAGCGCTGAAATAAAAAAAAATAATTTCTCTAAATCTCTACCCTTTTTCTCAGCAGATGTTCAAAATCAAGCTTCAGCAAACGAAACACACACGTCATTTAAGTTCACTATATTTCAACAACTTAACAAAATAAACGCATTTTGCTTCATTTTTTTCTTGCGACTGACACCCAAGCCATTGTATTAATTTGGGCCTCGTCGGGGCCTATAGCTCAGTTGGTTAGAGCGCACGCCTGATAAGCGTGAGGTCGGTGGTTCAAATCCACCTAGGCCCACCATTTTCTAAATTGCCCGTTATGGGGGTGTAGCTCAGTTGGGAGAGCACCTGCTTTGCAAGCAGGATGTCATCGGTTCGATCCCGGTCACCTCCACCATTTAGAAAATTCAAAGGCCACCTGAAAAGGTGGCCTTTTTCTATCGTTAGCTCGGATAAGAGTGTGGTTCATACCTCGCTCTTTTATAAATAGACCCATTATGGGGGTGTAGCTCAGTTGGGAGAGCACCTGCTTTGCAAGCAGGATGTCATCGGTTCGATCCCGGTCACCTCCACCATTTAAAAGTCCAAGGCCACCTGAAAAGGTGGCCTTTTTCTTTTGCATAATGTCTACACCTGAAATTTATATACGAAAATTCCACTTTCAGATTAGGTCCTGCATTCTCTACACTCATATATATTTCGCACAATATCACAATGGAACAACAACTGGACTTGGGCCCGCTTATGTATGGTACCCCTGCCCCGCTACTGATTACCAATGATGGTAACCTTAGCCAGCGCTTAAAAAAATGCCTGGGCAGTGAGACACACCCCATGAGCGTCTATGGCTGGTCTGAAGCACTTACTTTGACCGACCAAATCATGGGACTCCACGTTCTGCTACACAACCCCCCGATCTCTTTACCAGAACGATTGTTAGACTTGGCAGAAAATGCCATCGTTTTACTGGACCAACCCGATGCTGAGCTTGAATTAAATCTACATCAACATGGCTTGATCCATATTTGGAGTGGTGCTAGCCACGCAAACTTCCCTCAACTTCTTAAGCATAAGCTCTCTCAACTCGGCCTATTAAAACGCCCTTCCTCCTCCTCTCTTTACACCGATATTCCTCAATTGGTTGCAGATTTTGAGTCTGTTCAACACTCTGCTCATCTGGGTATTTGGTCTTGGGACCGACAGTCTAACCAGGTCTATTGGTCTGAGGAGACCTACACCACCTTTGGACAGTTTTCCAAACGCTACACCCCACAACCGAATAGTTTTGCGCTATTAGCTATTGAAGAAGATCGCCAAACCATCACCCAAACTTTTGAGGAAGCTTGGCAGAAACCAGGGCAAACGTTTGAGGTTGAACTACGGTTGCAAGTAGGAGACATCTGGACAAAGGTCATTAAGTGCACCATACATAGCCAAGCCCAACCAGGTCAGGCAGCCTACAGGCTGTTTGGTACCGTACAAAATATCACCATGCTGCGCAGCATGGCGGATGCACTTTCTCGTAGCGAAGAACGTTTGAATCTTGCTTTAGAAGGTGCACAGGAAGGCTTATGGGACTGGGAGATCTCTTCTGGCGCACTCTATTTTAGTGCACGTTGGGAACGCATGCTCGGTTATGATCCGGGAGAGATACCCCATACCTATGATCACTGGGTTGCCCATATCCATAAGGAAGATCTTCAACCCACCCAATGGGCCTTAGATGAACACCTTCGTGGCTTAAGCCCCCATATAGAGATTGAACACCGACTACAAACCAAAAAGGGAACCTGGGTCTGGCTGCTGACACGCGGAAAAGTTGTGAGCCGGGACCATAACCACACACCTTTGCGTGTGGTTGGCACACAGATGGATATCTCGGCACGTAAACGTGCAGAGCAAGCTTTGAAAGATGCCCATACCCAGCTTAAACAGCAGGGACAACTCTTCCGTAACTATTTTGACTGGGGCGTGGTTGGTATGGCCATCTCTACACCCGACCGGTTATGGTTACACGCCAACCCCCACCTCTGTTCTATCCTAAAGTGCCAACCCAAGGCACTCATCAACACACCGATGGATCCTTGGTTTGATGCACAACAGCGGGATCACTACTTCCTCAAACACGAACGCTTAATCCGTGACCTTTCCGACGGGTTTGAGATGGAACTTCCCTTGCGGACATCCGATGGCAAGCAAGTCGCTGTAAATCTCTCGACCCGCGCTTTACGTGACGAAACGGGGCATATTACACACTGCATCCATACCATTCAGGATCTCACGCTTCACGCCCAAGCTTTGCAACAGGTACAAGAGAGTGAAAAAAGGTTTAGAGCCATCTTTGAACATGCGGGATTAGCCGTTGCACAAGGCGATATTCATGGCCGTATTCTAAAAGCCAACAGTGCCTATGCCCGCATGCTGGACTTCAGCCCAGAAGCGTTGGTTGGACGTGATTTAGAGTCCATGACCCACCCGGATGACCTTTTGATTAACCAAAAGCTTCTCCAAGAGCTTATTGCCAAACAACGCTCCACCTACACGCTGGAAAAGCGTTTGATTTGTAAAGATGGTACAGCCATTTGGGTAGAGATGACGGTTACCGCTTTAACCAATGCCCAAGATGAGCCGGAATCCATTATTGGTATGGCCCATGACATCACAGACCGCCGTACCGCTACGGAAGCTTTAAAAGAGAGTGAGCAACGCTACCGCCAACTCTTTCAACGCAATAAAGCGGTAGAGCTTCTTATTGACCCCAGCGATGGTTCTATTGTTGATGCAAATGAAGCTGCTGAGAACTTTTATGGCTATACCCGCGACCTCCTACGCAACATGCGTATTATGCAGATTAACACCCTGACCAAAGCACAAGTTCAGGAAGAGATGCAACGGGCAGAACAGGAAAAACGTAACCACTTTCAGTTTAGGCATCGCTTAGCAAGTGGGGAAATACGCGATGTTGAAGTTCACTCTGGCCCTGTTCTTATTCAAGGACGTGAGCTGCTTTACTCGATTGTTCATGACACCACAGAGCGTCGGCGTATTGAAGAAGCTCTGGCCCATAACCGACATCAATTAGAAGCCTCACACACACGCCTATTAACCATCCTAGATGGTCTTCAATCGGTGGTTTATGTGGCAGATCCGCACACCCAGGACATTCTATACCAGAATCGTTATCTTTTTGAGATTGCAGGCAATCTCAAAGGTCAAAAAGATCACATTCTCTATATCCAGCATGACCGAAAACATATTGATGAACAGTTAAAACAGAAAGAAGAACCGCTTAATTGGGAGTATCGCAGCCCTATCAACCATCGATGGTACTCTGCCCAATCCCGTTATATTTCATGGGTCGATGGTCGTAATGTACGCTTGGAAGTTGCCACCGATATCAGTTCGCTCAAACAAAGCCAAGAGGCCCTCTTTCAAGCTAAAGAGTCTGCAGAGCGCGCCAACCGTGCTAAAAGCGATTTTCTAGCGACTATGAGCCATGATATTCGGACCCCAATGAATGCCGTTTTGGGGATGGTAGAGTTGCTCTCGGAATCAGACCTGGATGTCGAGCAGTCTCACTACCTTGAAGCCATCAGCCGGGCGGGGTCGACACTGCTCTCTTTGATTAATGATATTTTAGATCTTTCCAAAATCGAGGCAGGACAGCTCTCTTTGGAACTGGCGAACTTTCCCCTTGCAGAGCCCATTGAGCAAGTCATTAATATTCTAAGCTATCAGGCTCAAGATAAAGGACTTAAGCTACTTTCACATTCACACATCACATCCAACATCCAGGTTCGAGGAGACGCCCAACGCCTGCGTCAAATCTTACTTAACTTGGTCGGTAATGCCGTAAAATTTACCGTTCAAGGCACCGTAACCCTTACCCTCACCCAACTACAGGATGGTACTTTTCATTTCTGCATCCGCGATACGGGCCCAGGTATTGCCTCTGATCGACTGGAGACCATTTTTGATCCTTTTGTCCAGGAAGATGCACAAATTCATCGTACCTTTGGGGGGAGTGGCCTTGGTTTAAGCATTTGCCAAAAACTGGTTGCCGCTATGCAAGGGCACCTGTGGGTCGAAAGCACACTGGAGCAAGGGAGCAGCTTCTATTTTACCCTACCTCTCCCTCACGCTCTGACAACAGCAGGACCTGTTAAAGCCCATCAACACGCCCTGCAACCTCTTCGCCATAGCATTGAAGATCTGGCGGGTAAATCACTGCTGGTGGTGGATGATGCCGAAGATAACCGGAACCTTATTCGTGCTTACCTGAAAAAAAGTGGCATGTTGATCAGCATGGCAGAAAATGGCCTACAAGCCGTGGAGCTCTGTAAAAAACAGACCTTTGACCTGATCCTCATGGATATTCAAATGCCTATAATGAATGGATTACAAGCGACAACAGCCATTCGCGCCAAAGAGCAGGAACAAGCCACCCCGCCAACCCCCATTATTGCCCTCACAGCCCATGCCATGCGTGATGTACGAGATGACGCTTTAAAAGCAGGTTGTAATTTGCACCTGTCAAAACCCATTGCAAAAGCACGTTTGGTGGAAATTTTATTAAAACAGCTCTGTCACGGCCCAACCTAAATATCATACTTAACATATTTTTTACAAGAACTTACACACAACCCCATTCACACGCACAGCTCCAACCTTACCCATACATATCATCACTTAACTCCATTTCGAGAAGTGATGACACCAAACCGTCATAATGTCTCATGATTTTCATACTGTTTTTGCTTGTTCCAAGGCGGTACACCGGGTAACGTAGCGACCATTGGAGCGGCTGCGGCATCCCTATCATGGTGTCACCGTATGGGCAGCCATGGGAGCCATGTCGCATGCTCTTCAGTGTTTCCCGGTCTGGCAACCGGAGAACAGAGGGGGCCATCGTCGATCTCTACAGATCGCGGCATCAGCGTTGGAAGCATAATAATGAATAAACCTTCCCCAAATAGCTTTTCATCCTCACCGCACGCGCTATCGTCACCGATGAAACGTGAGGCCATCACCCCACTACAGAGTGGTTTGCCTGCATCCGGGGCTATGAGTCCGCTGAGCAGCCACCCTGCCATACCTGAGTACTTGGAGCAGACCTATTGGTGGGCCTATGTGCACCCTAATGCTGTCCGTTTTTTTGAACGGCAATGGCTGGTTAATCTGATCTTATGGGGTAACTTTACACGCTTACGAGATGCGGCGATTGAAGCCATGCAACCTAAGCTGGATGGCCACACCCTGCAAATTGCCTGTGTTTATGGTGATTTTACCCAACGTATTGTTAAACAGATCCCCACCGGGGGTCGCTTGGATGTGGTGGATGTCGCCCCTGTTCAGCTAAATAATTTGGAAAACAAACTGGGCACTATTCCTAACAACGTGGTGCTCTCCCAGCAGGATTCCAGCACGCTGAGCTATGACGACAATAGCTTTGATAGCGTCTTGCTCTTCTTCCTTTTACATGAACAACCTGAAGATGTTCGAGCCAAGACTGTAAAAGAGGCTTTCCGTGTGGTTAAGCCCGGTGGTAAAGTGGTGTTTGTCGATTATCATCAACCGGTAAAGCGCAACCCATTCCGCTATATTATGTGGCCGGTCCTAAAGTGGTTGGAACCCTTCGCCCTGGCTCTATGGGAGAAGGAGATCTCTTCGTGGATTCCTGATGGGCAAACCCCTTCAGCCATTCATAAAACAACCTACTTTGGCGGCTTATATCAGCGGGTGGTGTGTGACTGCTAAGCAGTCGTCCAATGCGTGCGCTTAACGGATGGATGAACGGCACCAGGGTGATTACCTGTGGTGCCGTTTTGCTTTCTGCCACCCGAAATATATGGTTAAGTCTATGCAAGCATCACATCTCTGCGTTTACCTAGGTGAAGAAATTGCCAAATATGGCTTCCCTGACGGGCACCCCTGGACAACAACCCGTATGGATGCCTTCTGGCAAGAGGCAAATCGCCAAAGTTTATCATCTAAAGTTACTGTTCATGATCCTGTCATGGCCTCGGTTGAGCAGCTACAGAGCTTCCACATTCCACATTATATCGAACTGGTTAAGCGCTGCTCAGATGCAGGTGAAGGTTTTTTAGACCATGGTGATACACCTGCTTTTAAGGGCATCTATGAAGCAGCCGCTCACGTTGTAGGCTCTGCTGTCGCCGCTTCTGAACGCCTTATGCAACAGGAGTTCAGGCGGGCCTTTATCCCTATTGCCGGACTTCATCATGCGCAACCTGATGTAGCAGGTGGTTTTTGTGTCTTTAATGATGCGGCAATCGTGGTGAAACACCTGCGTAAGAACCATGGCATAAAAAAAATAGCCTACGTTGATATCGATGCCCACCACGGAGATGGGGTGTTTTACCCTTTTGAAGCTGACCCGCACCTGGTGTTTGCAGATATTCATGAAGATGGACGCCACCTCTACCCATGGTGTGGCGCTGAGGATGAAACAGGTGTTGGGCCCGCCTTTGGTACCAAGGTAAATATCCCCATGGAGCCTGGTGCTACCGATGCCGAGTTCTTTGAAGCCTGGCCCAAAATTGAAGATCACCTACGTGAGCACAAGCCTGAATTTATTATTCTTCAATGTGGTACAGACTCCCTGAATAATGACCCCCTGACACATCTGGCTTTTTCAACCGCAGCCCACAGCCATGCAACGACCCGGCTCTGTCACATTGCAGAAGATCTTGGTCATGGCCGTGTTTTGGCCCTAGGTGGCGGCGGGTATAATTTAACCAATGTTGCCCAAGGGTGGACCGCTGTCCTACGTGCTCTGCTGGATGCCCCAATCTCGGATTAACCTCTAAGGATGAGCCGTCACTATGTGGGCGGCTCATCCTCAATCCATCAAATGGTTCACATTTGTGTGGTTTTAAGTATAATCCCGTCTTCATATCATTCTCATTGAGATTGGGAACCTGAAGCGATTGACCTGATCTAATCAGATCCACAGTAAAATCGTTACCCGCAGAACGTTTGGATAAAAACATGCACACCGTTGATACCTACGCCTCTATAGAGCCCGGCACGGTCATTCTGGCTGGCTCAGGCCCTGGCGATCCTAACCTGCTCACCCTTGGTGTCTATAAAGCCTTACAGGCCTGTGACACCCTGGTTTATGATGCCCTGGTTTCCCCTGAAATCATGGCACTGGTACCGGAGTCGGTGGAACTGCATTTTGTTGGCAAACGTGGCGGTCATCCTTCTATCGGTCAAGATGCTATTAATGCCCTGCTGGTGCAGTTGGCCAAAGCCGGTAAAAAAGTACTGCGCCTAAAAGGTGGCGATCCCTTTGTCTTTGGTCGTGGCGGGGAAGAAGCCCACTGCCTACATTGTGAAGAGATTACATTTTCCATTATTCCTGGCATTACTGCCGGGGTTGCAGGGCCTGCTTATGCAGGTATTCCTATTACACACCGTAATGTAAATGCCAATGTGGCTTTTTTAACGGGGCATGAATCCCCCATTAACGCTGCAGGTGAGACCGTTCCGACAACGGTAGACTGGGAATCTGTTGGGGCGACATTCCCCGTGGTCGTTCTTTATATGGGGGTTAAGAACCTGCCCACCATTGCTAAACGCCTGATTGCCGGTGGCCGCTCTGGTGAGACACCTGTTGCTTTAATTCGCTGGGCGACAACCCCCCGCCAGCAGACCATGATTACCAGCTTGAGCCGGGCAGCAGAAGATATTTCTGAGTGCAAGATCAAGCCACCATCCATCGTTGTGATTGGAGAGGTGGTCAATTACCGTGATCAACTCAGCTGGTTTATGGATGACACATTGACCCGAGACAACTGCATCAACAAGCTCAAGGACTAAGTGTATACCCCATGAATTAGGACTAAAAAAAACGGTGCACCCTATCAAAGGGTGCACCGTTTTTTGTGCAATCAGGCAAGCCATGGCTTAATGATCAAGCCTCCAACTGAGCATGCCTTATATCTCGTAGTGTATGAGCCAGCTGATCCAACCCGATTTCTGCCAATAAGGTCTCAACCCCAAACAGGGCATCATCAGCCTCTTCTAAGCCGCTCAGGTCCACCTGACCATACTCATCACGAGGGCTATAGATCTCCTCAAAAGGCAGCTCATAGGTCTGAGCATAGGCCCTTACTGTACGTCGCCAACGTGCTAAAAACTGTAAATAGCCAGGACGGTGCAGCACAGGCCCTAAGGTATGCCAGCTGCTCAATGTCTCAAAAGCATCCAGATAGGAGTGAGCCAAATCAACACGGCTATGCAGAATGGCCAGCATAGCGGCTTTAAGCAGATCTACCGCAGCATGTGGGTGACCTTCAATAATGCGTTCAGGCTTCTTAAATAGCAGCGCCAAACCTGCACCATGTACAGCATTTTCTCCCTGCTGTGCATCCAGGTTTTCCACTGCAAAACCATAACCAGCCAGTAAATCACTTACATCCTGGTAACGCTTGCCCCCCTTAACCACAGGTAAAAACCAAACCTCTGCAGAGACAGCTACCACATGGCGGCTTAAAGCCTTGGAAGCAGATTGTAGAATTTCATAGGCTTGTTCTTGCAGTGCCACAGACAAATAAGTGGGCGCTGAAACCTGACAATCTGGATCGGCCAAAAAAGCATCCAAGCGCGCAGGGGCGACCTCCAGACAGTTGATACGTCCATCCGGTCTGCCCACCACAAACTCTTCATTATGGGCGCCAATACAGTACGGCACCACATGGGTGTCCAGGTAGTGTTTTTGTGCTTGAACCTGATCTTCAATACGGGTCAGGCAACGGCTGTCCTGCGGGCCAAAATAGACCGCTTGGACATCATGCATAAAGGCGTGGACCACAGGGAATGAGGCATGACTGACCTCCCCTAAATGGTGCACCGAAATTTTGTGAGACGTCATCTGGGCCATGGCTCCACTCCTGACTCAATGACTACGCATGGTGCGCGTCAATTTGCCCGTGGGGATTCTCCCCTTATCTGGGCTTGGATGTTGGGGCGACACGTTTTTTTAACGGCCACTCCGGCTTGCCTGACCAACTCAAATGCATGTTCTATGCCATGCCAAACTTACATTATTCTAACCTTTTTCCCCTCTTTAGCCCCCATTTAATTTTATTATAATATAATGCATTGTTTTTTTTAGATTTATAGAGCTTTTCTCAGCAAAAGAAAAATTTATTCACACCACACACCCTGCTATAGATCGCTGTCAAAAAAAAGGGAGGCTTAATAAAAGCCCCCCTTTTTTCACCATATTTTTGGCACGTCACTGTTTCAAACCCGGCATCATGGCCTTCATTTTTTTAGGATCCCAATCCATCACAAATTTTTCAAACTCACCAACAGGCAATGGTTTACTAAAGAAAAAGCCCTGTATGGTGGGGCATTCATGCTCACAGAGATATTGGATTTGTTCCTTATTTTCGACACCTTCAGCAACAACACTTAGCCCCAAAGCCGACGCCATACTAAGAATGGAAGAGACAATGGCGGTGTCATCTGAGTCAACATTAAGATCCTGAATAAAGGACTTATCAATTTTCAGCGCGTTAAGCGGCAATTTTTTCAAATAGCTCAGTGAGCTGTAACCTGTGCCAAAGTCATCAATAGAGACCTTAACCCCCAAGGCGCGCAATTCACTGATCTGCTCAATGGTCTGATGCACATCCCCCATCGCCAGGGACTCTGTAATCTCCACCTCTAAAAGCTCAGGAGAGAGATTACTGTGCTGAAGGTTGCGCTCCAATTTTTTTACCAACTCCACATCCTGAAACTGTTTGGCGGATAGGTTGATGGCGACATGCATGGGGTGACGGCTGGCAACCGATAAAAGCTTGGCATCCATACAAGCTCGACGCATTACCCACTCACCAATAGGAATAATTAACCCTGTCTCTTCAGCGATTGGAATAAAATCATCTGGTGAAACAAGACCTTGCTCTGGGTGGTTCCAGCGCACCAAGGCTTCCATACCAATAATACGGCATTTTTTCACATCAATCTTAGGCTGATAATGAAGTGTTAACTGCTCCCACTCCACAGCTTGTCTCAACGCTTGTTCCAAAGAGAGACGACGGGCATTGGTCTCGTTCATATCACTGGTAAAGAACTTATAGGTGCCTTTTCCCTCTTCCTTCGCCCGATACATGGCTGTATCGGCATGTTTGGTCAAGGTATCGTAATCCTCCCCATCATCTGGGTGCATCGCAATACCAACAGATCCCCCGATAAAGACCTCGTGCCCTTGTAAATCAAAGGCCTTTCCTAACGATTTAACAATGGCGCCAGCAATACGGGCCACATCGTTGGTCTGATCAATCCCCGGTAGAATAACGGTAAATTCATCCCCCCCCAACCGTGCCACCGTATCACTGGTACGTAGATGGTGGGTTATGCGCTCAGCAACCTGAATAAGCAGATCGTCCCCTTTATCATGACCCAACGTATCATTGACATATTTAAAGCGGTCTAAATCGATAAAGAAGACCCCTAAACTTTTGCCCCCTCGGGCTGAGAGCTTCATCTCTTGTTCAAGTCGGTCTCGGAACAGGGAGCGGTTAGGCAGCGCTGTAAGCGGATCATAATAGGCCAATTTTTCCAGCTGCTCTTCCGTCTCTTTCTGCTGGGTAATATCCATAAACAAGCCAACAAAGTTGGTGATCACACTTTGCTCATTGCGGATGGCATCAATGGTTAGCCATTTTGGGAAAATTTCACCATTTTTACGCCGATCCCAGATCTCCCCTTGCCAGCGCCCTGACGTGCACAGACGTCTCCACATATCTTCATAAAAGGCCTCATCATGGCGGCCTGATTTTAAAATACTGGGATTCTGACCTAAAATTTCATCACGGCTATAGCCCATAATCCGTTCATAGGCTGGGTTTACGTCGGTTATGTTGCCGTGTACATCTGTAATAACAATGGCCTCTCCGGCATTGTCAAAAATCATTTTAGCAAGTACTAAGCCCTCTTCAGCCACCTTACGCTGCGTCACATCCTGTAGCGTACCAACCATACGTCTTGGCACCCCACGTTGATCTCGGGTCATCATACCCAACGCCTGCACATACCGCTCTTGGCCTAACTTTCTACAGATAATACGATGTTCAGCTTCAAATTTATCCACAGAACCTCGGGTTACCGCAGCCATTTGGGCGTTAACCATTTCTCGATCATCTGGATGAATTAATTCAAGATAGGTGCTATAGGAGGCTACAGATTCATCTTTATTAAAGCCAAATAGGCGCAATAACTCTTTAGACCAGTGCAGATCATCCAGCTGCATATCCCAGTGCCAACTGCCGATTTTTGCCACACTTTGGGCATTTTCCAGATCTTGGTAGACCTCCTCCAACTGCTTTAACTGCTGATCTCTTGACTTTTCCCAGCCAACCCACTGGGCCAAAAGACTAATTAAAGAACGATCATAAAAGCTAAATCCAACCGATCTTGGTCGCGTGGAGTAATAGCTTAAAGCGCCATAAAAAGTGTCACCCAGATACATGGGCGTACCGATGAATGACTCCACCCCAAAACGCTCATGAATGGGGTGCTGTTTAAGGTGGCTTTCTTGAAGGCGGTGAATCCCTTCCGGTCGACCAGCCTCAATGACCTGCTTACAGAAACTCTGCTCCAAGGGGTGGCTCTGCCCCAGCTTAAACAGCAACGCCTCCCCAAGCAGATGCTCTACCCGACACATCTCTCCATCAATTTGTGTCACAACGGCAGATTCCATCTCCAGAATCTCAGACCCCATCTTCAAGATTTCCTGGATTTTCCGAGCCGAATCCCACTCTGTTCGCACAGTTATGCCATGCATCCGGGTCAATGAGTCGATAAAGCGATTCTCATTTTCCTGGGCCGTCACCAAATTGGTTAACAAATGGTTATAGGCGTTAACGGCATAACCAATTTCATCTTGCTGCTCATTTTGGATTAAACAGCTATCAAGATCACAATCCGACCAGTTACCTGTCGCATCGGCTTGTTTAATTCGATCACTCACATAGCTCATGCGCTGCAACAGCGTACGGAAGCCACGACGTAAACGACGGCTTATCCACCATGCCCACCCCCCTCCAGCGAGAAGGAAGATCACAAACATTGAAAACAAGACCTGACGGCTGGTGGAGACAATCGCTTCCAAACGCTGACCTTCTGCCACCATGGTATTCAACTGCTGGGCAGTAATTCTATCCAACCGCTGCAAAATCACCTGCCACAGAGGTAACAGCTCTTGCGTGGTTAAACGTCGTGCTTGGTTCCAATCTAGCGATTGCCGCAGGGTAATCAGCTTTTGTGCTTGTTCAGGCCAAACCTCCCAAAGCTTCTGTAAGGTACTCAGAGCCTGTTTTTGTGTGGCATTCAGATCTGCACGTCCTAACACAGCCAAAGCACCATTAGAGCGCTTAAGCATGGTTTGAAAACGCCCCACCAATAGATCATCAGGCTCGGTTAAAATGCGCTCCAACAGACTGCGGCACTGGGCGACTGAACCGCGCAAATCCGCAAAAGCTTTTAGCAACGTACGGCTGTTCATGGCCGCAATCACACTACCATTTGCAGCAGGGCGGCGGTTTTCGCGGTGGATTAAACGTCTTAGATTAAGATCAAGCGACTCCAACATCGGCAGCAGCTGATCGTTATAGAGTTGATGGGCCGGTTTATTGGATGGTTTGCCAATCAACACTTCAATACTATCCTGCAACCCAACCAACCGGGCCAGATCCTCTTTCAGTGGCATCAGTTCATCTTCAAGGGTGTGATCACCCGCCATAATCACTTCAAGTTTTTGCAGATGATCATGCGCCAACTGCCACGATTTTTGCCGTTGCTGTTTAAAGGCAGGCAACTCTGTCGCCATCCACCCCTGCAGAGCCGCCAAAGCATCTTTAACGGATCCTTTAAAAGCCCCAGAGGTAACCACCAGCGGTACACGTTGGTTTTGTAGTAAGGAGACCTGATCCTGCAACCCCAACAGTTTGGATGAGACAACCAAACCACTGAATAGCGCCAACAGGATAAGCCCGGCAAAACCGTAGACTACCTTACGTGCAATAGACAGTTGCATGCAGCCTCACTCAAAAAAGAGGTCGTATTTGGAGAACCCAATGTAAAAAACAGTGCTGTCGTGTGATAAAAGACACTCATGCATCATGCCATGAACTTATGGTAGATGCATCAGCTAACACCGAGCCAAAACAAGAAGGCCTGTAAAAGTTTGAACTTTTACAGGCCTTTTAAAAACAGGTATGGGGCATTCCAAAAAATCAGTGCGTGAGCTTAGCCGGATTTTTTGTTACATGCACTTTTAACTGCCTCAGCTGTGTTTCAAACCCTTTGGCAAGCTGGTACACATGACCAGGCTTCTTTTTGCCCACATAAAACACACCGGCGGTCAACGGACGGTTTGGCAAAGCAAAATAGAGGTGCGCCATCTCTGAATAGAGCAAAGAGGCTAAGTCAAACACATCTCCAGGAGACGTCCCCGGTGCTGCTTTATAATCTGCAGCCAAATCCATAGTCTTAACTTTGGTAAGCAACAAAATTTCCCGGATTAAGCGAAAGCAAATAACCATCTGATCATAAACATGTCCGGGTCCTTTTTTTAGATCTAAAGGCGGCAAGCTTAACTCAACACTTCCCCCATAGACAGTATTAAGCACCTGGGCAATTTGCACCGACTGTTCAACACGTTGGTAAACATCACTAGGAATAATCTTGGTGGTTAATAACAGATTAATCTGCCGGTTTGCTTGGATGAGCGACCGATAGACATCCGTTGGTGAAGCTTTACCGGCTGCGGACTTCACCACGGGGGAACCAGCCCCCATAGCCTGCTTGCCTTTACCAAGAATGGTCCGCGCACTCTCCATCACCGCCAAGACATGATCAGGGGTAATTTTACCTTTGGGGATCAGCAACAAAGGACGGCCCTCTTGATTCGCCCGCTGCTTCACCAAATCCACCACCTTGGCTTCCAAGTTTTCTGCTTGGTAAAACACCTCACGGGGAGAAGCACCCATAACAGGCAGCTCTTTTTGGCTGTTGGCTTTGCCGCCAACCTTGGTGCGGATATCCTGAAGATCCTTTGCCAAAGCCTGGACACTAACCAACACATCCCCCGGCGTTGCTGCCATCGTAACCCAAGGCCACAAGCAGGCAAGTAGCATGAAATAGATCTTTTTCATGATCGCCGCTCCTATGCCTGTAACTTGAAACGTTTCATCATACTATCAAGTTCCGAAGCGATGGTAGAGACGGATGAAGCATGATTGTTAACCGTACCACTCATATCAGCAATACCCACAGCAGCATCCCGAACCTCTTCCATATTCCCCGCAATCTCTTTAGAAGACACGGCTGCTGTCGCCACATTACCCGTAATCTCAGCGTTACCTGAAGAGGCCTCCTGAACATTATGGGCCATCTGCTCAATACCGATGGTAGCTTCACTCACGCTGCGGGTCACCTCAACAATACCGGCATTGATCTCACTAACATTTCGTGTGACCTCTTCCATACCTTCATGAGACTCTGTCACGCGACGGCTCACCTCCACAGACTCCCGATTCACATCATCCATAGAGGATGAGATAGACTCAATGGAGCTACCCTGGATATCTACGGCGTTAAGAATCTCTTCATTGGATAAATTCAAACGCTCAATAATACGCGAGATCTCTTGACTGGAATCTGTCGCCTGACGGGTTTTATTCTGGATTTCATCAATCTGTTGACTAATAGAACGGGTCGCTTCAGCTGTTTGCCCAGCCAACTCTTTAACTTCATTTGCCACCACCGCAAAGCCTTTACCCGCTTCACCTGCACCGGCGGCTTCAATAGAAGCATTCAACGCCAGCATATTGGTTTGATCAGCAATATCATTAATAAGCTTAACGACTTTGCCGATTTCGTGGGTGGATTTAGCCAACTCTGTCATAACAGCAGCGTTACTTTGGGTAATTTCACTGGCGCTGGAAGATTCGCTACTCGCCGCCTCACACTGGGTTCGTACTTCACCCAACGAGTCCGTCACACCCATCACTTCACCGGCCACACTCTCCACACTGTGTGAAGAACGCTCTGCCGCAGAGTTCACATGTTCCATACTGGTGGTCGCCTCTTCTGCAGCCGCAGCAACCGTACTGAGGTTGGTCGATGCTTCTTCTGCAGCAGCAGAAATGGTGCTCATATTTGAAGAGGCTTGCATGGAAGCTTGAGCAATGGTCTGCATGCTATCATCAGCACGAGCCGCTTGGTCAGAGATAGCCTCCATATTACTACTCATGGTCTCAGCAGAGTTGGCTGCTTCATCCACACGGGTACGCATGGTTGATGCACTGCCCTCCATATCACCAGCCACCCCCCCTAAAGTCTCCGCAGCACTATTCAACTTACCCACACGCTCTTGAATTTCAGCAAAGATATGCCGAAGACTTTTGACCGTTTCATGGAGGGAAAGCTGCAACATGCCCACTTCATCGGTCCGGGTGATCTGACGATCAAAGGTTAAGTCACCCTGTGAGATGGCATGTGTCACATCTAAAGCACGTTTGAGAGGTGCCACAATCAAACGGGTAATGGTCATGGAAACAACCAAACCAATGACCGACGCAATAATCAGCAGAACAATCGTTAAGGAGATGGTAAAGCTACGGGTCTCTTCTGCACCCATGACAAATTCAGTCGCTTTTTTCGTCGCAAAATCTACAATGCTCTGAATACCGGACTGCAAGCCAGAGACAACCTCAGCCCCTTTATGTTTGGTGATATCGGCGGCTTTAACCCGGTTACCTTCCCGCATGAGCGCGATCACTTCATCCCGAATAGTCTTCCACCCCTTAAAAGCTGATTCCAGGTCATTAATTTTTTTCTTATTCCCAAGAAATGCTGACTTAAGAACCAGAAAATCTTTTAAAACCTGAGCTTCATAACCATCAACTTTTGCGGATGCACTATCAATATCCCCAACACGCTTGGCTAAAGCGACATCTTTCATGCTGCGATGCATACGCACCATATTACCTTGAATACGTAATGCAGCCGTACTAACAGTGTAAGGATGTTTATAAAGTTTATCAGTTTTATGAGCCAGTTGGTTCATTTCATAGATGGCAAAACCACCCAGCGCAACCATCAATAAGATGACAACACCAAAACCAATGACCAGTTTCATACCAATGCGCACATTTTTAAACATGCCCTACTCCCTTAACTCCAACGCTCATTTTATACATTCTTATGAGACATGGGCCCCCGCACCACAACTCAGACACACCATCCGGTTACTCTGACAAACTGTCACAAACCTTAACACTATAAATAGGACATAACGAAAACGTGACTACAAGCATTATTTGGGTGTTTTCGGGTTTATCTTGCTCTTTTCAAACAAGTGTTACTTTTCTAGCAGTAGAAGCGTTACTTTTTCGCTTAATGTAATGGCGTTTTGCCCATTTTTTTGGCAATTTCAGAAGTTCAAGATATGCTTATATATATTTTTTGATAGATTTCTCTCTCTTACACCACGCCTTATCTATGCTAGGTACCAGCAAGAAATTAGAGTAAAGGTATAAGCAAAAGTTTTGTACAACAGATAAGAAAAAGAGTTCTTTTTGTTCTACACTTAAAATAAGGTCTTTATACCTGTGTCACAGCCGTAGACACTTTGCTATACTTTCCCCTCATTTATTAAGGGGTGCCCCCAATAAGGGATGGATCAATGAGTGGAAAACGTAAACAAATTCTTGAAGTCGCGATGCAACTTTTTGCCCAGCGAGGCTTACTCAATGTCTCTACTGGCCAAATCGCCATGGCAGCCAACCTTTCACCGGCTCTTCTCCTGCAAGAATTTGATGGTAAAGAAGATCTGCTGGTCGAAATTTTACGTGATCTAAAGCTTGCCTCCAACAGCGCCGCGCATAAAGACTTACGCCTGGATATGGGGTTACGAGAGCATTTAAATATAATGTGGCACCATGCCATAACCTGGGCTCTATCCAATCCACAACATTACCAGTTACTCCTTGAATTAAGCATCTCAGAAGAGGCTTTAACACTGCTTGGGCTCACCCATGACGATTTTAGCCACCTGTTCCCTAAACATGCGCTCATGGAGGCCATGGGGCATGGCGAGATTGCAACATTACCCATGACTTTCCATCAACAACTTTTCCGAACACAGCTGGATGGCACGGTTCAGTTTATTTTGCGCACCAAACCTGATCCAAAACAGTCTAAGGTTTATATTGAACAGAGCTTTGCGATCTATTGGCGAGGTATTCATAATGGCTGATTTGGTCAGGACATAATGATGTCAGGAAAAAAAACACCAACCTCAGACCATCAAGCACATATACCTGGACGCCCAACTGTTGGGGTTGAGTGCCACTTTCCCGATTGTGCCGAACGCCATAACTGCCGTCATGTCTATGTGGAGGAGTTCCTGCATGCCGACGGCACCTGCCCTTACTACCGCCCAAAAAGCCATCTAAAGCTGGTTAAGCGACCACACCGCCCTCAACATAGATAAGCATATAAAAAA
Organism: Magnetococcus sp. PR-3; assembly: GCF_036689865.1. NCBI lineage: Bacteria > Pseudomonadati > Pseudomonadota > Magnetococcia > Magnetococcales > Magnetococcaceae > Magnetococcus > Magnetococcus organivorans. Next base: position 7,197 of record NZ_JBAHUQ010000035.1, on the reverse strand, counting down.
AGCCCAGATCTTTGTTTAGATCTGGGCTTTTTTATTTGGTAGCGAGGGGGAGACTTGAACTCCCGACACCAGGATTATGAATCCTGTGCTCTAACCAGCTGAGCTACCCCGCCATGCGTTTGGAAGCTGCTATTTTACAAATGAGTGGCGGGATGTCAACGTTTTTGTGAGGAAAAAACACCAGCATGACCATGCCCATGTTTTTTAAACCTTTTTTTAACCTCGTTATTGAGCAGGAATCGTCGCCTTCCAACCCGCTTTCAGATCACCACCCCCATACCAAATTTTAATCAGAGGGGAGGTACGCCCTAAACTAGAAAGTCGAGCCGCCATTTGTTGCGCTTCAGACTCTTCACGATAAGGGCCCATGACCACTTTATAGAGATTTTGGGCAGACTCAGCTTTCACCAAACGCAAGGGGCGAACATACAGCCGCTCAGCCTTATCCATAATATCGATGGCGTACCCTAAACGCATGGACTCACCAACCGGTATGATCAAGCCTTGCCAGTTCTTTTCTATATCAACCCTAAACCCACCGGCCCGTAATTTCAGCTCATTCTCTTTCGCGGATTCCAAGTCTTCGTAAGGTCCGGCTTGCACCTGGTTGAGCACCACTGTTTCAGTTGCCTCTAAGACCGACGCCTCATAGCCCCGTTGTTTTAAACGCTCAACCAGTTGACCAGCACCAAACTCATAGACAAAGCTCCCCACTTGCACAATATACTGACTGCCAGCAATGGGTGTTGGCGGTTTAGGCAAGGGTTTGCGTGGCTGCCGAACCATCGCTGGTGGTGGTGGCAAGTCCTTGAGCTTCTGCTTGGGTGGAGAAGGTTGAAGGGGCGCAGGCTTTACGGCTTGTCGTTTCTTGACCACTTTCCGGGGTTGCTCATCCAGCCCTTCAAGCTCTACCAGCATACGCTCTGGCAGCGCCATGGCACGACTAAGCACCGGTTTTTCACCGGCCCAGACCGCATCAGCACCTTCCTCAGGGCGGTCACGCATACCATCCCATAAGAAAGCGACCGCAATTACAGCCAAAATAGCCGCAACGACCCACGGAAGCACACGCCCTATCATGCTGGAAAGATTGCCCATTGGCAGTGAAATACCCATTTCGTTTACCGGTTTCGTTGATAAAGCAGACGTAGACCCGTTAACGTCAACATATCATCCACATCATCAATTCCTCGACTGTCCCTGGCAATTAACTTTGCCAATCCACCCGTTGCAATGACATGAATTTGATCGAATATTGCTTCCGCTTTCATACGTTCAATAATGCCATCCACCAATCCAACATAGCCCCAATAAAGACCCGAACGCATGGCCTCTTCCGTATTTTGCCCGATCACCTTTTCAGGATGACGCAGCTCAATACGTGGCAATTTGGCGGTTTTCTCAAACAGGGCATCCAAGGATGAATTAAGCCCTGGCGCAATAGATCCCCCCAGATACGCCCCATCCTGGCCAATCATATCAAAAGTCGTGGCTGTGCCAAAATCAACAACAATGGCCGCATGACCAACCTGATCAAAAGCTGCAACAGCATTAACCAGACGGTCAGCCCCAACCCCAGTCGGGCTTTCATCCGAGATAGGCAGCCCAGACTTCATATCCGGGCGTACAACCAAAGTCTCTAACCCAAGGTACCGTCGTACTGCCCTAACCAAGGCGGATCCAACGGGGGGAACGACACTGGCCAGGATCACACCAGAGATCTTGGTGGCATCTACCTGTTTCAGTTGAAACAAGTTTGCAAGAAGTATTCCGTACTCATCCCCAGTCCGTTCAATACGGCTGGCAATACGCCAATAGTGCGCCAGAGTGTCTCCTTCATAGACACCTAGAACAATATTTGTATTACCGACATCCATAACCAAAAGCATTGATATTCATCCATTACTAACTTGGTTTATCTCTAGACAATCCATCAAACAATAAACACTACTTACAACAAGTTAACATCACCAGCGACCACAGTGGTAAGCACACCTGTATCATCTCTTTCAACCAACAAACAACCCGAATGATTCAGTGAATGCGCAACACCAGTAAACGTCTCAGCATAAAGCTGTACACGCACACGCCTTCCCTCAACCCCACCATAGCTCAACCAGGGTTGTCGCAAAGGTTCAAACCCTTCTTGCAAAAACTGCCTATACCAGAACCCTAACCGTTCTAAAAAGACCGCCAAAAGGCGGCTACGGTCCAGACTTGTTCCAACACATTCACGCAAGGTTGTTGCTGTCTGCTGCAATTCAGTCGGCATACTATGCAGGCGACCATTTACATTAATCCCCACACCCAAAATGATATATCGAACCCGATCAGGCTCAGCCATCATTTCAGTAAGAATACCCGCCACCTTACGCCCACCCACTAAAATATCATTGGGCCACTTTAGGTACAGATCCTCAACCCCCATATCCTCATGTAGGGCTTGGGCCAACGCCAAACCCGCCAACAAGGTAATCTGTGCAGCGTCTGTTGGCAGAATGTGCGGCCTAAGCACCAGAGAGAAATAGAGGTTTTCTCCAGCAGGAGATTCCCAAACACGTTGCATACGCCCTCGCCCACCACGCTGGGCATCGGCACAACAGAGTGTACCTTCAGGAGCCCCCTCACGGGCCAACAGAGAAGCCCGGACATTGGTTGAGTCCGTCTGCTCATAAAAATGGGCACAAGCACCATTAAACAAGGCCTGATCGGTCAAGTGGGGTTGCAGACGCTCCATAGAGGGAAAGTCTGGCTCTTGGAGCAAGCGATAACCCCGCCGATGCAAAGCCTCAATACCATAACCTGCTTGACGTAGACGCTCAACACGCTTCCAAACTGCAGCTCGAGACACCTCAAGCATCTGACCAATATGTGCCCCACTACAGGGGGATTGGCCATGCTCACGTAGCAACTTCAGTAGCTTTAAATCCTGTGCTGAGAGTTCCGTCTCGCCCATACCAATCACCCTTGTGGATTGCGCATTCCCTGGCCCACACTCTACCACTGCATGGCCTGACAAATCCAACCTTTACCCACCAACAACAAAGCCCCACAGGACTAACCTATGGGGCTTTGATTTTCAGGGAGACAAAGGCCCACGTTTAAAAGCGCACCAAAAGGCTCACATCCTTATTTCCAGCACTATGGGTTAACGCACCAGCAGAGATCATATCGACCCCTGTTTCAGCGATTTCACGTACCGTATCCAGGCGCACATTACCACTGGCCTCCAGCATGGCGCGGCTGTTGTTCACCTTCACCGCTTCACGCATCTGTTCCAGTGTCATATTATCCAACAAAATAATATGTGCACCGGCATCCAAAGCCAGATCAACCTGCTCGAGCGTTTCGCACTCCACCTCAATACGATGCAGATGGGTTAAGGAAGAACGCATGGCATCGACTGCTTCACGAATACCACCGGCCATGGCAATGTGGTTCTCTTTAATCAAGACCCCATCATCCAACCCCATACGGTGGTTATGCCCCCCACCTACACGCACCGCATATTTCTGCAATAAACGCATACCTGGTACTGTTTTACGGGTATCTACAATACGACAACCGGTACCCGCTACTTTTTCCACAAACTGTGAAGTCAGGCTGGCCACAGCAGACAAGTTTTGGAAAAAGTTGAGCGCCACACGCTCCCCGGTCAAAATACCGCGCGCAGGACCACGCAGGGTAAAGATGGTATTCCCAGCCATTACGCCGGTTCCATCTGAAGCCTCGGGCAAAATACCAATACGCGAATCTACCTGTTTAAAAACCTCGGAGATCACGGGCAAACCACAAACGACCAGATCCTCTCGGGCAATTAAGACCGCTTCACCCTCTTTCCCAGCAGGAACCAAGGTATTGGTGGTAATGTCACCACGGCCAATATCTTCAGCCAGGGCGCTACGAACAATGTCAGACCAGATTGGGGTCATATCTTCAAACTCTTTAACCTGGGTTTAGTTGAGGTTCATGTCCTGTTTTATACACAGACCGAACCCTGGGGGCAAACGGTTTAACGGTTAGTCAACCCTTACGCCATTGCCTGAATGCGTACCAAAGCCTCTTGAACGGCGACTTTCTTCTCACGCAGTTCATCCGCTTTCGCCTTTTCTTTGGCCACAACTTCTGGCTTAGCTTTGGCTAAAAAGTTTTCATTGCCGAGTTTTTTCTCAACTTTTTGCAGATCAACATCCAATTTATCCATGCTCTTCTGCAGTCGGGCCGACTCTGCAGCGACATCAATAAGCCCTTTCATGGGGATAAATAGTTGCAGATCTTCCAACACCCCAGTCGCACACCCTTCTGGGGCATCACCAGTAACCGCTTCCCAGCTCTCCAGCTTAGCCAACGTAGAAACGGTTACTTCATGACGGCGCAAACGTCCGATGGCCGACTCATCCCCAGAAACCAGTACTTTGATTTTTTTGCTGGGGGGCACATCCATTTCACTACGTATACCACGAACCGTTGTGGTAAAGCGCTGCACCCAATCGATCTCACTCTCAATATCTTCCAGAATGCGACCCTCATCAACCTCAGGCCAAGGCGCAAGCATAATGGTCCCTTTAGGCTTACCCGCCAAGGGGGCAACCTTTTGCCACAACTCCTCAGTAATAAACGGCATAAGCGGATGCAACAGGCGTAAGGAGGCTTCTAACACACCAACCATAGTGTGACGCACAGCCGCCTTAGCCGCGTCAGAGGCATTATCATTATAAAGTGTGGTCTTCACCATCTCCAGATACCAATCACAATAGGTGCCCCACAGGAACTGGTAGATGGTACTGGCAGCGTCACTGAAACGGTAGTTTTCCATGTCCTGAGAAACATCACGAGCCGTACGCTGAAACTTACTCACAATCCACTGATCTGTAACCGACAGTGGCAGGTCAATCCGCTCGAGGCCACAATCCTGCCCCTCAGCATTCATCAATACGAAGCGGGAGGCATTCCACAATTTATTACAGAAATTGCGGTACCCTTCCATTCGACCTAAATCAAATTTAATGTCACGCCCTTGGGTCGCCAGCGAAGCCAACGTAAAGCGCAAAGCATCGGTACCTGCGGCTGTGATCCCGTCAGGGAACTCCTTACGGGTCTGCTTTTCAATCTTCTTGGCCAAGTGTGGCTGCATCATATCCTTGGTGCGTTTGGTGATCAGATCATCCAAGGAGATACCATCAATAAGATCCAGAGGGTCTAACACATTCCCCTTGGACTTACTCATTTTATGGCCTTCACCATCGCGCACCAAACCATGAACATACACAGTATGGAAAGGAACCTCGTCTGTAAACTTTAGCCCCATCATAATCATTCTGGCGACCCAGAAGAATATGATATCAAATCCGGTGACCAAAACATTGGTAGGGTGAAAAGCCTCGAGCTCTTTCGTTTTTTCTGGCCAGCCAAGGGTGGAGAAAGTCCATAGCGCGGAAGAGAACCAGGTATCCAACACATCGTTGTCCTGCCCCAATTCAACGGCTTTTCCATAATGGGCCGTCGCTTTTTCAACAGCCTCACCCTCCGTGCGGCAGACAAACACTTTACCATCTGGGCCATACCAAGCAGGAATACGGTGCCCCCACCAAATTTGACGGCTAATGCACCAATCTTGAATATTACGCATCCATTCAAAATAGGTTTTAGACCAGTTCTCAGGCACAAACTTAATGCGCCCATCTTCCACCACTTTAATGGCCTCTTCAGCCAGAGGAGCCGTACTGACAAACCACTGATCGGTGAGAAAAGGCTCAATCACAGCTTTGGTGCGATCACCCCGAGGAACCATCAACTTATGATCGGCAACTTTCTCAAGTAACCCCTGCGCATCCAGATCTTCTACAATACGCTTACGTGCCTCATACCGATCCATACCACGATATTTCTCGGAGGCATCATCATTAATACAGGCATCTACCGTGAAAATATTAATCTGTGGCAGATCATGACGTTTACCCACTTCATAGTCGTTAAAGTCATGGGCTGGCGTAATTTTTACGCAACCGGACCCAAACTCTGGGTCCACATAATCATCAGCAATAACGGGGATTGTACGCCCAGTCAGGGGAAGGGTGACCTGCTTACCAATGAGATGTTGATAGCGCTCATCTTCAGGGTGAACGGCAACCGCACTATCACCAAGCATGGTTTCAGGACGGGTGGTTGCCACGACCAAGTGACCCTCACCCTCCGCAAGGGGATAGCGCATATGCCACATATGCCCACTCTCTTCTTCACTGATGACTTCCAGATCAGAAACAGCGGTGTGTAGTACAGGGTCCCAGTTAACAAGGCGCTTTCCACGATAGATCAGATCTTCTTCATACAGGCGTACAAAAACCTCTTTAACCGCCTCTGAAAGCCCATCATCCATCGTAAAACGCTCCCGTGACCAATCACAGGAAGAGCCCATACGACGAAGCTGCTTAGAGATGGTATTTCCACTGGTTGCTTTCCAGGACCATACCCGCTGCATAAAGGCATCACGGCCCAGGTCATGACGGCTTTTCCCCTCAGCCTCCAACTGGCGTTCAACCACCATCTGGGTCGCAATACCCGCATGGTCTGTACCACACTGCCACAGAGTATTGTGGCCTTGCATACGGTTGTACCGGATCAAGGCATCCATGATGGTGTCTTGAAAAGCGTGCCCCATATGAAGACTACCCGTCACATTGGGCGGGGGAATCATGATGCAATAGGCGTTGGCTGCGCTTTGACCGCTCGGTTTGAACCAACCTTGATCTTCCCAGGTTTGGTACCAGCGCTGTTCAACACCCGTGGGATCATAAGCTTTAGGCAACGACGTTTCCTGCATGGGATTTTACTCTTCTTTAATTAAACAAGGGGTTTCCACCCCTTAAGATTTACCAGCAAATGGACGACAAAGGGCGCTGAGGCATCAGCGCCCTTTGCTTCTAAACATAAAAAGAGGGCCGGTTATTCGCCACGACGAACCTTATCAACCTCTTCACGAATAATTTTCTCTAACAGCTCAGGCAACTGCTCTCGAATCATCTGTTCCGCGATTTCACGGGCCATCAACATAACGGCCTCAGTATCAACGCCACCCTGTGCAGGGGCCTCTTCCGTAGGTTGTGGCTCTTCCACGTTCTCCTCGGTCATGGACTCTTCCTCTCCTTCTTCCGATTGCACATGTGGTACTGACTCAAGGTTTTCTTCAGACTCTTCCGC